>JASHSC010000552.1 GCA_030036915.1 Terriglobia bacterium | reverse complement strand
TCCCGCAGAAATTCCTGCTCGATGCGCAGGATGGCATTCGCGACCCGGTGGGAATGGTGGGCGCGCGGCTGGGCGTGAATGTTCACCTGGTGACGGCGTCCATCTCTGCCTCGCAGAATGTGGTGACGGCGGTGAACCACGCGGGGGTGGAGGTATTGAGCACAGTTTTTGAGCCCCTTGCTTCCGGCGCCGCCTGCCTCACCGCCGACGAGCGTGAGCTGGGCGTGGTGTTGGCGGATATCGGTGGGGGCACAACCGATCTGGTGGTTTATCACGCGGGCGTGGTTCGGCACACCGCGGTGATTCCTGTAGGCGGCGAGCATTTCACCAATGACATCGCCGTGGGACTGCGCACGCCCATTCCCGAGGCCGAGAAGATGAAGAAGGCCTGGGGAGATCGTGACCTCTCAAAGCCCGCTGACACCCTTCTGGATGTTCCGAGCGTCGGCGACCGCCCGTCCCGCGTGGTGAGCTACGCCATGCTCACGGAAATTATCGAACCGCGCACGACCGAACTGCTTGAGCTGATCCGGGCGGAAATCGGCCGCTCGGGTTGCGAAAACCAGTTGGGAAGCGGAGTGGTGCTGACCGGCGGAGGGGCGAAGGTGGGAGGGCTTCTGGCACTTGGTGAGAGCACTTTGGGAATGCCGGTGCGGATCGCTGTTCCCAATGGCCTTGAAGCAATGGGAACGACGCTTCCCGACCCGGCTTTTTCGGCGGTGGTAGGCCTGGCAATTTATGGCTACCGCCAGCGCTTGTTGCGTGATGCCAAGGAGTCTTCAGGATTCCTTGGGAAACTGTGGAATAAAGTAAGCCGCTGATGAATTGAATCATTTAGCCATTGGGTCATCTTTTCAAATGGCAAAAAGGCTCAGTGACTTAATGATTCAGTGACCAAAGGAGCCGTCATGGGGAATGAGTCCGGTTTGGGCGACCTCCGAGTGGATTTTTCCGATGACCTGCGCGCCGGCGCCAAAATCAAGGTAATCGGTGTGGGCGGGGGCGGAGGAAACGCCGTCAATCGCATGATTGCCGCCGATGTGAAAGGCGTGGACTTTCTGGTGGCCAACACTGACGCTCAGGCGCTCCAGACTTCCAGGGCTCCATTGAAAATCCAACTGGGCACGAAGCTCACTAAGGGTTTGGGTTCGGGCGGCAACCCGGAAGTCGGGCGGCGCGCGGCGCTGGAGGACACGGAACAGATCATCGAAGCCCTGGAAGGGGCGGACATGGTCTTCGTCACGACGGGCCTGGGTGGCGGAACCGGGACAGGAGGCGCTCCGATTGTCGCCAGCCTGGCCCGCGAAATGGGCGCGCTCACCGTGGCGGTGGTCACTAAGCCGTTCGCCTTCGAAGGCAAACGCCGCATGATGCAGGCGGAGCAGGGTCTGGCGGAGTTAAGCCAGGGCGTTGATACCGTTATTTGCATCCCCAACGAAAAGCTGATGCAGTTCGTCGACAAAGGCACCAGCTTTTTCGAGGCATTTCGCATTGCCGACGATATCCTTCGCCAGGGTGTGCAGGGAATTTCCGACATCATCACCATCACGGGAATCATCAACCGTGACTTTGCGGACATCAAGACCATCATGGAGGGCATGGGTTACGCGGTGATGGGCACGGCCGTGGCCGCCGGAGAAAACCGGGCCGTGGAGGCAACCAACCGCGCCATGGCCAGCCCCCTGCTCGAAGACGCCAGCATTAACGGCGCGCACGGCATTTTGCTGAACATCACCGGATCGAACAAACTCACTCTTTACGAAGTCCATGAGGCATCCACCATTGTGCAGAAGGCCGCGGCGGAAAATGCCAATATCATTTTTGGCGCCGTACATGATGAATTGATGGGAGACGCCGTCAAGGTCACCGTGATCGCGACGGGCATCAAATCCGAAAAGATGGGGATTAAGCCGTTATCCGCAATTTCCCCGGCAGTTCGCAGCGCGCAACAAAGCGTGAAGACCTACGAGGCAAGGAAAGAGAAGCTGCCGGTCGAATCGCAAAACCCCAATGTTTCCAAGGAGATTCAGGACGACGATCTGGACGTCCCGGCCTTCATTCGCCGCCGGAAAGCCGAGCAGAAATAGCCGCAGGGAAGCGCGCAATACCTCTTGCCTTCCAGCGTCAGTTCACTGTATTTATGGTAATCCCACCCTTTGGGCACCCGCACGTGGAAAACCCCAAGGCGGTGAAATTCATCTCAGGAAATTGCTTGGGCTTGCGAAGAGGGGCGCCGGGCAACCCGGATGCGCCATTTTGCTGCACCGAAGCCAATTCCCGAACGTAATCTGAAGGAGACCATTGAGGCGGACGTTAATCTACAGGCTCTTGACGGTGATGAGCGTGGGGCTGATCGCCGTATTTCAAGCCGGTTGCAGAACTGCCAGCACCACAGTCAGTAGTGCCCCCACCGGGACCTTGATTGCCATCGCCCAAGACGTGCCGGTTTGCAACGCCATATCTGCGAACGTTGTCCTCCAAAACATCAGCTTTACACAGCAGGAGACCGGGCTCACTGTTGGGTTTATGACTACT
>JASHSC010000551.1 GCA_030036915.1 Terriglobia bacterium | reverse complement strand
GCCACGGCTCGATCTTTTCACTCCTTTCGCTCGACCTGCGGAGGTTCAAGAGCGTCAATGATACGTACGGGCACGCGACGGGTGACGAGATCCTTCGAAGCGTTGCGCGCGCGTGCATGGAAGTTCTGCGCGCCTCGGATATGACCAGCCGGACGGGCGGCGACGAATTCGCTATTTTGCTTCCCGAGGCGGAGCGTAACAGCGCCGAAACCCTGGCGGAAAGGATCGCGCGGAAATTCCAGGAATACGCCAATTCCATTGCCCCCCACACTTTGGTAGCGATGGATTACGGCATTGCCATTTTTCCCGAGGACGGGCACGACGCGGCGACGATGTTTGCCTCTGCGGACAAAGCTCTTTATGCCAACAAACAGCGCGCATACAACCGAGCAGCCGGCCACCCCCCAGCTCCCCCGGAAGCGGCCGGGGGCCGTCGCGAAGGTTCTCCCGAGGCTACATCCTTGACGGACGCCGCCGGCCAGCCGCCCGCACCCGCTGCCGAACACCTCGATACTCCTCCCCCCATTTCCATCATCCATCGCCCCCCGGGCGGCCGGAAGGACGAACGGATCAGCCTGGAAGGCACGCCGGCGCTAGGTGTGGTGAGGGTGGGAGGGAAGAGCAGTACGGTCCGGGTGATGAACATCAGCAATGGCGGAGTCTGCCTGATGGTCGATCAGATGGAATTGCCCGAAACTTTTTCCGCCCGGCTTCAGGTCCCTATGGCCCCTCATGGCGAACTCGTTTTGCACCGCGTTTACACTCTCCCGCTTTCCGAAGGAAAGCGCCGCGTCGGATGCTCCTTCACCCCCCTCGCTGAAGCCCTTCTGGTATAAACACACTTGTGGTGGAAATGTCGCCGACAGGTACGTTTCTATCAGTTGGCGCATTTGCTGGTGCGACAGATTCCTCTTGACGCCTGCGGAGTCCACAACAGCCATAGTTCCGATCTCGCGGAGGTCGAGGTTCTGAAACCGGATGGTGCCGGAGGCGGACGTCAACGTGTCTTTGCCTGACCACGACGACATTTTATGGCATCAATTCTGATGGAGGAAGTAAGTTGTATTGGGCCAAGATGTTTATGGTCTGGGAACACCAATCATGGACAGAAGAACCTTCAATAGACACGCGAGCTTATTGGGCTTGGCTGCGTCGGCCGGAAAAGTGGACCTACTGACGACTAGGTACGGTATTACCGCATTGGCGCGGACAGCCGCCCTCACTCCTCAGACGCTCCTGGCGGGCAAGACGGAAGAAGGCAGGCACAGGCTTTGGAACCATTATTTTTTCGGAACGGCCTATTATCCGGAATGGTGGGAGCCTTCGGAATGGGAAACTGACTTCCGCCAGATGCAAGAGCTTGGCATTAATACTGTTCGCATGGGTGAATTTGCTTGGGCGATTTTTGAACCTTCCCAGGACAAATTCGAGTTCGCATGGATGGACCGGGCGATTGACGTGGCAAATCGCCACGGCGTAGACGTTATTCTCGCAACGCCCACAGCATCCGTACCTCCCTGGCTCTACCAGCTCTATCCGGACGTTTTGGGCGGGAATGAGAAAGGTCTCTACACCTACGGCGGGCGAAAGGGCTATTGCACCAACAGCCAGAATTATTTGGAGGCGAGCGCGCGCATTACCACTGCCTTAGCGAGACAATACGGCGGTCATCCCGGCGTAATCGGCTGGCAGCTCGATAATGAACCTGGTTATCCGTTTCAGTGCTTCGATCCGAATTCCGAGCGTGCCTTTCAGAGCTGGTTGAAGAATCGTTATGGCACCTTGGACGAGCTGAACCGAGTATGGAATGGGGCGTTCTGGAGCAACATGTATTCCGACTGGTCGCAGATCCACTTCCCCACGAATTCGGCGGAAGGTGGCTGGCAACCCGCCATCAGCCTGGACTATCGCCGCTTTTTCTCCGATTCCTTTCTGAACCATCTGCGGCGGCAGGCCGAAATTCTGCGGGGCGAAATCAAAGATCAGTTCATTTACACCAATTGGCCGAATGCCACATGGTCCGTGGATGTGTTCGCAGGCGCGGAATTTCTGAATGCCACGGCTTGGGACAACTACTGTAGCGCTCCCGGGCTTAGCGACTTTCAACATCAGTACATCTCAGGCTTCCAGAACGATTTCTGCCGGTGCGCCGGGCCGGGGCAGCGATTTTTCTGCGCGGAACAGATTGCCTACCTTCCTGCAGACGCTTTGCTTGAGGGACTGCGGTTGCAAGCCTATATCAACCTTGCGCACGGTGGCCACGGACACCTCTATTTCGAATGGCGCCGCCCCCTCGCCGGCAACGAGCAATTCCGGCCCTCGCTGATCAAGAGATTCGACGGTTCGATTAACCCGGCAAAACCTGTGTTGGAGCGGACCAGCAAAGAATTTTCGCGTCTCGGTCCGCGTCTGGCCGGCGCCCTCACGCGTGCCGACATCGCTTTGCTCTACGACTTCACCAACGAGTGGGCCCAGGGATTCTGGTCCATTGGAGACAAGCACCGCCCCTATGACGCAGAAGTGTCGCGTTACTATCACGGCTTCAAGGTGCTGCAACGCAATATCGACATTGTGCCTTTCTCGCGAGACTTCTCCCCTTACCGTCTGATCGTCGCAGCGAATTTGCGCCTGATTGATGACGCGACTGTCGCGCGCCTTCGCACCTTCGTCGCCGGCGGGGGAATCCTTGTGCTCAATTACCGTGCCGGCACGCAGAACATGGACGGCAGCATGAGGCGGGTGCTTCCACCCGGCCCTTTCGCGGAAATGGCGGGAGTTATAGCCGAATCGAATCTTGATTTGGTGGAAAATAGCGGGCTCAAGGAAGCGTTAAAGGCGGAACTGGGGATCAGGTTCTCAGGTGGCGGGACGACTTATCGCCCTCGCACAATTCTCGAATCGCTCAGCCTTCACGGCGCGGAATCGATTGCTACCTTTTGCGGAGGACGAATGGCCGGCCAGCCCGCGATTACCCGCCGCCACTTTGGGGAAGGATGGGTTTTTTATGTGGCGACCGACTCCGCCGAGGATGCTTTTCACGAGGCCCTGGCGCGCGTGGTCGCCACTAGCGCCAACCTCACTCCGCTCATTCCAGCCCCCCTGGGAGTTGAGGTGGTTAGCCGGGAAGATTCCGGCACGATTTATTATTTTCTGTTGAACCTTACCGAAACTGGGCACCGCAGCATTGCGTTGCCGCGATCAATGGAGGACCTCATAAGCGGACGACAGGGGTTAACAGAAGTAACGCTGGGGCCTCTGGATGTCAAGGTCCTAGCTGTGACAAGAGGGGCATAAATTGATGCGCCAATTCCAGCCTTCAGGTTCAAGAGTGGGGCGGGCCTTGGCCCAGCAAAGGCTGTCGTCAATCGTCCAAAACATTCTACATTTGAAAATTCCCTAGCCATCTTCCAACCGGGTCGTCCAATCCAGCAAGGAAAGACGTACCTCACCCTTCCCTCTGCTTAGGCATTGTGTTTAGCAGGAGCGTGTGCTAGTTTGAACGTGCCCCTAACAGGGTTTCCACCTAAATTGCAATCACGGATCAGCCCATGGCCACGGAGAATGCTTCTCCGATGGTCATTTATCGTGCCAGGTAAATCTGGGTTCGCGGCCGTCGCACCTGAGGTCGGCCAGGAGGTCCACGATGCGTATTGATGTCAAAGCATCGTTAGGAGCCGTTTTTCTTTTCATGGGCGGAACGCTGGCCGCGTACGGACAGGTCTTGAAGACCAAAGATGTTTCTCCCGACCAATCAAATTTCACCTATGCCTTGCCGAGCGGAAGCAATCCAGCGGGGCGAATCGAGAGCCTGGTGATCGATCCCAACAACGACGCCATTCTTTACGCCGGAGCGGAGATTTCCGGCGTGTGGAAAACCACTACAGGATTTCTGGCGGCGGGTCCCAATTTCGGGTCAAACGACGCCGTTAAAATGAAGTGGTTTCAGGCCAGCAATGGGTTGCGGAACGGCTTCACCATGAATCAATATTCCCTCGCCGTCGATCCAGCCAGTAAGGACACAGATTCTGAAGGGAGAACGTTCTCCAAGCGGCTATTGTATGCGAGCGGAGATATGGATGGGCGTCCCGGCCATCCCGACGGGGGCCTGTGGGTCTCCATTGACGCGGCTGCGAATTGGAGCCATGTGGCGCTTTGTGGGGCCGACATCGGCAGCGTCATCTTCTCGGGGGGCCAACCCTTCGTGTCGACCAGTTGCGGAATCTGGACGACCACGAGTGCCGATCTCATCTCCTCCTGGACGAAATTAACCACGACCAAGATCAAGCTAGGAAACGTCTTCCTTGCGGATGGCGCGAATGGAACGTTCTTCGCTTGCAGGCAAGACCTGCTGTTCCCGGTGACGAATCTCGGACGGGACTGGGGCCAGGGAGTAACCCTGCCCGGAAACTGTCTTGCCCTTGCCTCCGTTCCCAACGGCTCGTCCGCGTCAACTCAGGCACTGGTGGTTCGCAGCAGCGGGACGAGCATCCAGGAAGTAACCCTGGTCAACTTCGGTGAATCCCCGGCCACAACGCGCGATCTGGGGTTTGGCACCTTTTCGGCTAACAATGGAGGTTCCGGTGTGATGGCGGTTTCGGCTGTTACGCGCACCCCTGCTACGGGACCGCTTTCACCGCCAGGCCCCGGCGCGACCTTTGATGTCTTCGCCGCCGATAGCTGCGCCTGGTTCGAATACTATTCGTGGTCGGGGGCTCTCCCTATTCCCACTTGGCAAATGGTGGTTCCCGCGGGCGGTTCACAATGCTATGGGGGGGTGACAAACATTCATGCGGATACCTGGGCCATGGTTTTTCCGAGTTGGTACGATAGCGGGAAGGGTGTTTGCGCCGCTTATGCTGCCACGGATGGCGGAGTCTTCTTTACAGGTGGATCGACGCTGCCCGGCCCGACGGGACAGTTTGGAGCAGGTTGTGCCACCACCCCGTGGCTTCCTGCCCAATCGGGACTCCATGTCCTGAAAAGTCAGGTGATGGCGGCAATTACGCAAGGCGCTATGGCGTATTCGCCGGTATTCGAGCTGGCTCTGTACCTGCCCACGGGCGACAATGACGTGTTTGTAGGGCATCTTGGGAATTGCTTTAACAGCACTTCGCCCCCGGGCTGCGTTTACAGCGCCGCCTGGCAAGACTTCGATGCACTCGGCGACGCAGGCCAAGCCCTGTCCGAACCCTTCTATCCGCAGCAGGTGCTGATTTCGCGTAATGATCAAGGTGGCAGGAATTATGTGACGGTAAATTCACCGCCTCTCCCCGCCTTCC
Source organism: Terriglobia bacterium (assembly GCA_030036915.1). GTDB lineage: Bacteria > Acidobacteriota > Terriglobia > UBA7540 > UBA7540 > Bog-366. Next base: position 2,662 of record JASHSC010000551.1, on the reverse strand, counting down.
CGCCGTACTCCGCCGGAACGAAGACGCAGATCATCGAACCGTCTCCCCCGCTGCCTAAGGACGCGACCTTTGACGACGGATATCACAGCCCCGGTACGGATGACCTTGCCCTAATCATGACGCCCTCGTCAGAATATCCCGTCCCGCATTCTCTTACCGGACCCACAGGTACTCCTCCCCTATTGGCGATCGGGAGCGATTATCTTGCTGTGCAGGACGACTCCCCAAAGAATGAAGAAGCGACTCCCCCAAGCGGGTGTGACGCCGCAAAGCACGACCACGTGCTGCGCAATGCCAGCGGTGTTCCGCCGGATCCGTTAAGTTGGCACGACCTATCCGATTTCTTCCTGGCCTGTGACATTATGAAGGTCCTGGCGGCCGGTGGCCATCAAAGTCCTACGATTTACGTGTTAACGAACTCGGCCGACGACAAAAGCTCACCGGCCGTGCATTATCCTGCGGCCGAATCAGGGCAAACCTATGGCCCGGGAAGCGTCTACAAAGGCTCGATCATCCCGGGCACGACGAACGTTTCCACTTGGCTCTCCGTCATGGGCTCGAAGGAAAATCCGCTCAAATGGGCCGACGATTTTTTTGTCAACCCGTATGACCCGAATGAACTCTATGCCGTGGATACGAAGGATCAGGCCATCATGTACACCCGAAACGGCGGAAAGGACTGGTACAAAGACGAGACCCTGACCGATATCGCCACCAATCACGGGGAGTACGAGGTTGGGTGTAATAGCTCGGTGGGGCGGCCCGGTGAATCCGGAACGGATCCGTTCACCGATAGTTGCGCGATGTCGGGCGTGGCGTTCGATCCTTACTTGCCCCAGGCGCGCGCCGCAGCTTTGCTCTACGGGGGCATTGCCTTCTCCCGCGATTATGGTCACCACTGGATGGCCCTGGACGTCACCAACAACAATCATTTCCTGAGCGATAATCTGACTGACCCGGTGGTATCGGTTTACCTCGACGCAGAAACTCTCCTTCCCGATGTCCCGTTTGGCGACGCGATCATCTACGCCGCATTGCATGGCCATAGCCTGCTGCGGGTGGCTGGTCCCTTCCAAACTATCCAATGCCTGAATTTCACCTTCAATCCTGCCGGTACAGCCTGTGCCGCCAAGCCGCCCGGCACAGAGAAAGAGTCACGCTGCGTTTCGGTGGTCATCCCCGCCTTCAGCCAGACCATCGAACTTCACAAGGATTCCGACGGCCTTTACCATGGATCAGCGCTTTTCAACGTGACGAGCCCTCTTCCCCCGCTGGAATACTATTTCCTGATCAATGGAAAAACCAAAGCCGCGACCGGTACATACACTTTGACAGGCGCGGATTACACCAATGGCGTCGCCACGACGCCTGAGGCGCCTTAAACGGGATGCTTATCCAAGTGCGCACACACGGCCCTCCCTGAAACACGTTGTCTCCTTGTTATGAGAAGCGCAGGCGGACAGATGTGGTCCCACCTGGGGGCAAATGAAAGCGTGCAAAGCCGGGGGCTGCGGTGGAACCCTTGACAGGTTCGAGGGCCAGGGTCTCGCGCTTGTCCACCACCAGTTCCCCTTCGCATCCCGAAGGAAGTTTCAGCGTAACCTCGCGACTCCCCATTTTCCCCTTGCCGCTGAACTCGATGGGGCCTCGGACGGAATGCACGGTTAGCTCGAGTAATTCCAGGTCCGACAATTGCGGACGAATCTCGCAGCGTCGGAAGCCGGGAACCAGAGGATTTATCCCCGCCAGGCTCATGGTGGTGACGTAAAGGGGAGCCACGGGGCAATGGCTCCACTCCTCGGTGGAATCCGGCATGGCGTGCCAATGCTCCTGAAGAGTGTTGTTTAATCGTACCGATTCCATCGTGCCCCAGCGCTCGCGAAAGCCCTTGAGGATGATATCGGCGCGGCCGCCTTTGCCCAGCGCCCACAGCCGCCAACCGGCATTGGCCGGATAAGAGAAGCCCATTTCCGGGGGGCAGTTGGCAAGCGCGCGCAGTACGGCGTCTGTTCGGCCCTGGGGGCATTGGTCGAACAGGGTCGCCGTGGCCAGTGAACGGTCGCACATGCGGGGGGAACCTTCTTCTCCTAGCCAGGGCAGGTTAATGATGAAAAGGTTCTGCTCGGGGTTCCAAAAACGGCGCACCGTGGCCTGTTGAATGCGAATGCCGAGATCGCGGGCAGCCTGGGCGCGGCTGTGATCGCCGAACGCGTCGCACAAAACCGCCAGTGCGTTTTGCAGCATCGCTGCCGCATACAGATTGAAGGCGCATTGCTTGTGGCGCTGCCGCTGGTAGGCGGTGTGATCGATCCACACGGAGGGGGTGCCCAGGTTTTCGACCGGTAGCAAGCCGTCAGGCCCCACCAGGCTCTCGAGGTATTGCGCGAAACGCAGCAGGCGTGGGTAGGGCTCGCGAAGATCGTCGAGCTCTCCGGTATAGAGGTAATGATAAAAGCAGTCAAAGTTGAAACCCACCCCATGGTCAATCAGCGGGCCCCACTTGGTGAAGTCAAGCTGGCGTTCGAAAAGGCGCGCCAGGCGGTCGTAGGCGGGCCAGGTATCCAGGAAGAAACCTTCCCGGGTCAACCCTTGGCTGAAGGTGGCGAGAAAGCGGGCGGGAAGCCGGGTTTCGCCGAAGTTGAGATGGATCGGGTGGATTTGG
>JASHSC010000550.1 GCA_030036915.1 Terriglobia bacterium | reverse complement strand
AGATAAAATAAGATAATTTAAAGTTTAATAATATAACATAATTAAGTAACACTCTACATGCTCACAGACCGGAGGGCGGTTTTTGTTAACTTTCGCGCCTTCTTCAATTTTTTGTATTTTCATTATTTTCAGCATGTTCCCAGCTTCGTTTTCAAAAACCGCTAATCGCAACCCTTTGTTTTCAATAAGTTCCCAGCGGAATTGTTTACTTCACAAACCCAATAGATTAACTCTTGCCGGTTCCTCGCAACAAGCGTAGGATGCGCGCCGAAGGGAGTCAAAAGCATGTGCGCAGGAGTAGATTTCAATTGGGTGCTCGCAAGGTTTAACTGCTCGGTTGTAAGGGAATTTGTCGAACTCAAGCGACTTGTGGAATCGGATGTTGCGACTAGGAATGCAAGAAAATCCACAAATGACCAAGTAACCTTCGAGGTTTCTGGGGGATCAGAAAGTTTCGCTGTGTTCAGGTATAGACAGGGATTGTCGAGCAACGCCTACGAGCCTCGCTCCGTCGAATTCGCCATCAAAGACCAAACTATCTGTGCCAAGGTTGGAAGCCGTACCATCGCTGGAAATCTTACCCTGAATAAAGACGGTAATTGCGTATTCAGGGTAAATGGCGAGGAACTAAATTCTTGGCAGTTCCGCATGAGTGCCTTAGAAGAACTCTTCTTCGACTAGTACGCAGTTCCCCTGAAGAAAGATTTTCAGCTTACAGCATCACTCACCTTCCTGGCGTTCACCTACTTTATAAACAACGTTAGGATAAAAACCCCTCCGATGGTAGCAACGAGCAGGGACACTGCCAGCAGGAAAAAGACCCTCTCGTGCGGTCCCTTATTTGTCAGTTTGTCTTGTTCAATGATCGCTTCGGCTTTACGCCTCCGGTCCGCAGAGAGGTGGCTTGGATTGTGTCGGAGCATTTGCAGTAGATATTCTTCTCTGGCCGTGACCACAACCGAAATCACAAGCCCAACTGAAACGAGACCGCCTATGGCTATTGCCGCGAATATTTCCGCAAGATCAGACAGAGACGTTCCTGGCTTTGCGAAGCGAAGATAGGCGGCCGCTATAGCTATGACAACTAAGGCGGCTGCGCACAGGAGTGCTCCTAGAAGCGAGATCGCTTTTACCGCCTCTGGCCAGATTCTAAGGAGAATCAGGAAAAGGAGAGCCGCGATTACCCAGAGCACGACTACCATTGGTTATCGCCCGATTGTAGATGGTATACTAGCGGCCATGGAAACCGAAACGAAAACGCGCCCGAAACGTAATGGTCGGTTGTCGCTGTACCCGATGAAATTGGAAGATGCTATCAGAGCGATTGCGAAGGTAAGGCCGGAGCCAAAGAAAAAGACACTTCGATCAAAGTCACAAGGCTAGCCCTTAGGGTAGACTCCCATTTTCACCCCATAATCTCTTACTCTCTTCCACACAGTTACCTCTCGGATCAGTTCTGCGGCCTCAAGGACATTCCAGGTATGGGGTATCCTTTGCAACTGGCGCATGGGATATCTCATCCTGAAAGGATTCTTGGTTCTGCGATCCGTCTCATTCTTGCAGGTTTCGTAAGCCACAAGGTCAGCCCCCTGAAGGGCAACCACTGTTTTATTCGGGTCTCTCTTGTCGTATTTATCTTTGAAGTCAAGAACCCCAATTCTGAATTCCTTCCTGAAGTTCTCGCGGGCGGTAAGAACATTGTGTTGTAGCCTTAGCGTATGCTCCGGCTGACCACGCTCGAAGATTACATCGATGGGTTCGTCATGGTGATTGTCTTTCGCCCATACGGTGATTGCAGCCAGACACCAGCGCGCCAGAAATGTGTATGGAGTTCCCATTTCCTTCCGCATGTATTCTGGAACGCAGGCATCGTAGATATTCTTGCCCACCACAAAGGCGAAACTGTACGCAGAGAATTCCACGGCGGCTTCGCACAGCTTGCCTAGAAATGCTTGCCGCTGCGGTTCAAACTCTTTGCTGGCGCTCTTCCACTTCTTGAAGAACTTGGTTGAATGAGCAAACTCTTTCATGTGCGAATACGGGACATCGTATTCAGAGAGAATAGCTTTCCATCTTTCTTCGAACTTCTTCCAGTGATCCACGTCCGCGAGAAGGCCGCCAACACCTGTAAAATGGCTATTGTCGTCAGTGCTAGACTCGTCGAAATATGCAGTAAACAAGGCCACTTTCCGTGTTCTCCAAAACCTCGGACTAATTGATCTGGCCAGATGAACAACCGGAGAGTAAGAGATTATTGGGCGGCGTGCTTGATTTTTATGCACCACGGCGCTACACTCCATTCTGTAGAGCGTGCGCCAACGGCAACACTCGTCGCCCCGCCAAGAGTTTAGAGTGATGCTATTTGACAGTTTTACGCTTGCGACGGACTAAGGCTTGAACTCGTTTCGTCCTCCGAATCAGACCCATAGAACATGAGACGCTTTCCGACCACGCGCTTGATAGCGTGCTCGGTGCGTTCTCCGTCTGGAATCTTCCGGTCATTATAGCGGAAGTCGAATTCGCTGAGGTAGCGGTGTAGGTGCTGGCGGGAAACGTGATGGAAGGTTCCGACGATACCACGTTTGAGCAGGCTGAAGAATCCCTCAACGCTGTTGGTTGTAATGACCTTGCCCTCTTCTCTCCGCACGTATTCTTCTTTGGCGTGCTTCACGACATCGTGAGAGCCTTCCCGACCCTTTAGCAGGAAAGGATAGATGGTCGCGTCATCGGTCATTACCTGCGCGCCTTCGTGAAGATGCTCGTCAATGATCGGGCGAAGGTTCTTCACGGTTACATGGTCAACTGTGAATGAGCGGGCGCGACCGTTACGCTCGACAAGGGACACAACCGGAGTCTTGGCGTCCATCGCGGCCATGATGCCCTTGCCTTTTACTTTTCCGCCGACGTAGGTTTCGTCAATTTCCACGGTTCCGACCAACTTTGAGAGAATGCCAGTCTCAGCCATCGCGTGCCGAATCCGATGCGCCATGAACCACGCGGTCTTGTAGGTGACTCCAAGCATTCGGTGGAGTTGATGCGCACTCATACCCTTCTTGCTCGCACAAATCAGATGAAGCGCCAAAAGCCACTTGTGAAGCGGGACGTGTGAATCCTCGAAGATCGTGCCGACCCTGACGGTGAACTGCTTTCGGCATCCGCCACACTTCCACACGCCAGGGCGAACGTGGGTCTTGCTGCCTTCCTTTGGCTCAAGCCGGTAGGACTCGCCCACTACCCCACAGTGCGGGCAAATCGCGCCATCGGGCCACAAAGTTTTTTCTAGGAATTTGCGTGCGGCTTCTTCTGAGCTAAAATGGTCTGCGATGTTCTTGAGCTTCATGGGCTTCTCCTATCCAAGTGCGAAGATAGCAGAAGTAAATGGGTTTGTCAAGTAAATAATCGCGGTTCCCAGCTTCGTTTTTTCTGGGGTTTGACGGCGCACTCGCAGGCAGCGAAGTATGCATTAGCCTGGTTCCTGATTTCGACATGGACTGCGTAAATTCGCTCATAGACACCGATCCATCAACATGCTCGATTTCCATAGGCAATTTGGGTTCCATCATCGATGAAAGTGTCTATTCATTGGTAATCAGTTGAGGCTAGACAAGTTGCGGACAGCCGTGCGTTCATCTGGTCCTTTGAATGTTCGAACGACTGGGGGATTTCACGCACCGGGTGCGAGTTTTCACCCGGGGGATGCGGCGTGTTCTAAAGAATCCGTGTTAGTATACCCGTCAACATCTGTGTGAGAGCTTCAAATGCCACAAACCTTTGAGCTTGGCACCTCATACACCCGGACCGAAAATGGCAAAATGGGGATTCGGTACAAAGGTCTGCCCACGATGTCTTTACTCCACCGGGTGTTGTGGGGAGGGGCATTGTGTGTCCTGTTAGGCGGCTCCCTCCTCCAAGCCTTTGGCGGCAGTTGTGGGCCTGGCCTGTCATCCGCCCACAGTTGGGGGAGTGATGACGCTTACATTTCTTATAGATATGCTAAAAATCTGATTGAGGGAAACGGCTTAGTCTTTAACCCCGGGGAGCGTGTGGAGGCGTATTCCAATTTTCTTTACGTGCTGATGGTTGCGCCGGGCTTCTGGGCAACAAATAACGACGGCATTTATTTCTTTTCCCTGCTTCTTAACCTGCTGTTCGCTGGCGCCACTTTTGGACTTTTCACTCGCTACCTCCAGCGGCACCTGAGCCCAGGGAGGGCCCTAATCGGCGCCTGGGTCATCGCTTGTTGCCTTCCCCTTTGGGTGGCCGTGGCCTCCGGCATGGAGACGGCCTTGGTGCTCTTGATCTCTATGGCCATCTGGGTCTTGGTGGAGCGTCAGGTTACCTCACCCAGCCGCAATGCCCTGATTGCGCTGGCTGCGCTGATGCCGCTTTCCCTTTTGGCGCGCCCTGACGGCTTCATTCTGCCGGGAGTGGCCATTTTGTATCTCTTGCTCAAGCGCCACTTTTCGGTAGCGGCTGCTTGCACCGTGGCCATGCTCGTGGTCGGTGGCGTTCACGAACTCTGGCGGTATCATTACTATGGCTTTCTTCTTCCGAATACCTACTACACGAAAGTCACAGGGCCGTTCTCAGAGCGTTTGCTTCACGCCTTTAATCAATTGAAGGACGCTGCCCTCACAGAAGGCCTGCTGGGGCTTCTGCTGGGTTGGGGGTTGGGCTTGGCCGAGGCACTGCGCAAGCCCGTTGCGAATCCACGCGCAATCGCGGAAGGGTTAAGGTTTGATCTCATCTTCCCCGCCTTTTGGCTGGCCTACTGGTTTTATATCGGCGGCGATCATTTCTGGGACCGGTTCCTGATCGTGCTTTATCCTCTGGGGATTTTTGCCTTATTGAAGTACCTCCCGGAGAATGCCGGCCCCAAAACGCTGGCGTTCCTGACTGCCTTCCTCATCACACTAGAAGTTGTTCCGCGTCTGGGACAGGACCCGAGGTTCGATTATAAATTTCCGAAAGCTGATGTCTGGATCATGACGGGGAAGTTTCTCGGCCAGAACTATCGCGGACGAACGCTGGCCACGGGCGCACTCGGCAAGATCGGGCTTTTTTCCGGACTGTATACGGAGGATTTGCTCGGTTTGGCCGACCCAATCATCGCCCATCGGCCAGCCAGCAACGTCGACTTTGATCCCGGTCATATGAAATTCGACGTTGATTACAGCCTGGGGCGCCGCCCGGATCTGATCGCTAACTGGATTTCTCCCTCCGGCGACTTGTCCCTTGGCATAACCCGGTCGAAGTACCAGGCGGCGGGCTACCATGTGGAGTATCTGATCAACTCCAGCCGAACTCCTCCGGCGGTGCCGATTGTCAAAGTGGCCGGCGTGGATGATCTCGCCCTCCAGGAATGGATCCGTCAGGGTTACGATTTTGCCCTGCTGACTCGGCAATGAAGGCCGCACCGGAAGCCTGCTACTGGGTCGGTTTGAAATTTCGGCGTAGGGGCACTCCTCGCCCTGTGGCCCAAAGCCGTCTTCGGGCGACGGGTCGCGGGTGCCCTCCCCAATATTGCTGGACTGGGGGGAAGGCTCGCAGGGCAGGGACAAGCCCTGCCCCTACGAAATTCAAACTGCACCACTACTCTTTGCCTGACTTCCTTGACATTCATTATCAACAGTAATATACATCGCACTCAAAAGTTCCCTTCAGCGCGGGAACAAAATTTGAATGGGGGCGAATATGAGTTGGACGAAGCGATCCTTTGGGCGGACCCTTGTTGTTCTGTTTTTCCTCTTGGGAACCTGCAGCGTTGTTTTCGCGCAGGTCGACACCGGATCCATCAACGGAACAGTTACAGACCAGAGCGGCGCTGTAGTTCCCGGTGCCACCGTCACCGCCACCAACGAGGGCACGGCTTTTGTGAGGACCACCATGACTCACGAGGACGGAACCTACGTCTTCACGCCTGTCAAAATCGGGACTTACACCATCGCCGCGGAATTCAAGGGCTTCCAGCGGGCGGAACGCGTGCACGTCACGGTGGATGTTCAGCAACAGGTGGTGGTGGACTTCGCCCTTCAGCCCGGTGCCGTCACACAGACGGTGGAAGTGACCACGGCGGCGCCGCTGCTTCAAACCCAAAGCGCCTCGCTCGGCCAGGTGGTGGCGTCGAACACCATCAATGACCTGCCGCTGAACGGCCGGAACTTCGTCTTTCTCGCCCAGCTTGCCGCCGGCGTGACCAATTCCCAGCAGGACTCGCGGGGCGAGGCCTCCAACGGCCGGTTCATCGCCAACGGCGTGCGCGCCACGCAGAACGATTATCTGCTGGATGGAATAGACGACAACTCCATGATCATTTCCTACCAGAATGGCCACGACTACGTGGTGCTGCCTCCCATTGACGCCTTGCAGGAATTCAAGGTGCAGACCAGCAACTACAGCGCGGAGTTCGGACGCTCGGCCGGCGCAGTGCTGAACGCTACGGTGAAATCCGGCACGAACCACATTCACGGCGATGTGTGGGAATTCCTGCGCAACACGAAGCTGGACGCCGCGGACTTCTTCATTGATTCCGCCGGCAAGCCCACCGGCACGTATATCCAGAACCAGTTCGGATTCACCCTCGGCGGGCCGGTGACGCTCCCGCATATTTATCACGGGCGGGACAAGACGTTTTTCTTCGGCGATTTCAATGGATCGCGCAACCTTCAGGGCAATCCTTTCGTCAGCACCGTGCCCACCGCGGCGGAGGCGAGCAGCGGATATTCGGATTTCGCCGACTTGATCGCGGACCAGACGGGTAACAATCCCAAGGATGATCTGGGGCGCACTTACCCCATCGGAACCATTTTCGATCCGGCCACTACGCGCGCCGTGACCGCCGGGCAGACAGATCCGGTCACGGGTCTGACCGCGACTACGACGGGTTACGTGCGCGATCCCTTCGCCGGGAACATCATCCCAGTGTCGCGACTCGATCAAAATGCTGTCAAGCTGCTGGGCGTGCTGCCCGCGCCCAATCAGCCGGGAGTAATCAGCAACTACGTTTCCGATCCCACTTTCACAGAGAACATCAACTCTTTTGACATCCGGGTCGACCAGAACTTCAGCTCGCACGACCAGATGTTTGTCCGCTACTCTTTCGTTCAGGATGACCGCGTGCGCCCCGGGCCGTTCACGGGAATCGCCGACGGGAGCAATTCGACGGCGGATAGCACGCTCGACGACCGGTCGCAGGATAGCGCCATAAGCTGGACGCACACGTTCTCGCCGACGATGGTGAATGAGGCGCGGTTCGGCCTGAGCCGCGAGCATGCTCTTTGGCTCCAACCATATGGCAATGACCTTAACAACATCCCCGGCGAGTTCGGAATTCAGGGCGTAGCACAAACGTATGAGAATGGCGGCCTGCCGGAGTTCACGATCGGCAACATTACGCGCTTCGGCTCGTTCGGTTCGCTGCCCAGCAACAAGTTTGGAACGATTCCGCAACTCACCGAAAACCTGACGAAGATCAAGGGCGGGCATACCCTGAAGTTCGGGATGGAGATCCAGCACGTGAACTTTCCTTACACGCAGCCGCCGCAATCGCGCGGAGTCTTCAACTACACGGGCCAATATACCACGGTGGTAAGCGCGTCCGATGGCAGCGCCGCCATCGCACAATTGCTGATTACACCCGGAGCGTCTTCGGTGGGCGGAATTGCCAATGAGGGCGGCGCAAGCAGCGTGGGAATTTCCAATTACATCACCGATGACATGAGCCGCAACTACCTGGGCTTCTACGGTCAGGACGATTGGAAAATAAATCACCGGCTGACCGTCAATCTTGGCGTGCGCTGGGAGCGGTACGGGCTGGGGCAGGAGAATTTCGGCGCAGAGGCGAATTTCATCCCCGGGCCGCCCAACAACGGCGCCGAATTCCTTGTCCCTGCCAAGCAGGTGAGCATCTTCCCGCAGTCCATGACCACCGAACTCGCCACGGATGGGATTGCGCTCAAAACCGTGAGCAATAATCTGGCCCTCGGGAGCGTTCCGATGACGGATTTCGGCCCCAGGCTGGGCGTGGCGTTCCAGGCGACCTCGAAGTTTGTGGTGAGAGCCGGCTACGGAATGTTTTTCGGAGGGTTTGAGGCGCTGGGAGGCTCGCCGCTGCTCATCGAGAATTTTCCGTTCGAATTCTCTCAGAGCTTTTCACCGCCCAGCGCCGTGATGCCTATCACCGCCAACAACTCGATCGGCTTGATGGAGACCAGCCTGGCGGATATTTCCTTCAACCTGAACAACGTTAACGTGGCGGGCCTCGGACTTATCGGGATTCAGTACGACTACATCACGCCTTCGGACCAGGATTTTAATTTCACACTGCAATACCAGGTGACGCCCAACACTTCTCTACAAGCGGCCTATGTGGGAACGCAGGGACGGCACATACCCTCCGGGATCGGCACGAATGACGTGAGCGAGATCCTTCCGCCCAACACCAGCCTGCCCGCCTACGTTCCCTATCCCGCTTTTGCTCGCGGTTCGTCTTACACCACCACCGAGTCCGACAGCATGTACAACGGCCTGCAACTGACGGCGGAGCGCAGGTTCAACGCCGGGCTGCAATTCCTCGGCGATTTCACCTGGTCGAAGTGCCGCACGGATTCACGCGATCCCCTTGAGGGCGATATCGGCAGCTACCGGGCGCCTTACATCCCGGGCTTCGGCATCCAGAGTGACTATGCATTCTGTGATTTCTACATTCCCAAGGTTGTCCACTTCAGCGGCATTTACGAGCTTCCCTTCGGCGCCGGGCGCACCTACCTGCGTGCCAGCTCCGGGGTAGTGAACCAGATTGTGGGAGGGTGGAGCATGAATTGGATTCTGACGCTGCAAGACGGCGAGCCGTTCAATATTGGTTGCACGACCTCGCCCGCCGCGGGCGTGGGCTGCAACGCGCTGCTGGTGCCGGGTCAAAATCCCATTGCAGGAGCACACGACGTGAACCAGTGGCTGAATCCTTCGGCATTTACCAACCCTGCCAACGCCACTACGATTGGACAATCCAGCCTTGCCCCTCTCGGTGGGGCTCCCACGCAGGCCATCGGGCCTGGATTCCATCGCCTGGATTATTCGCTCTTCAAGAATTTCCGGACGACGGAAACGACTCATCTGGAATTTCGCACCGAGGTGTTTAATTTGACCAACACGCCCAACTTCGCGCTGCCTTCGGTGACGAGCTTTGCGAATCCCGCGACCTTTGGAAAAATCACAGCAACGCGTGATTCTCCCAACGATCCGCGCATCTTCCAGTTTGCTTTGAAATTCTATTGGTGACCTTGTGGGCATTGTGAATCGACGGCAGTTCATCTCGGGTCTGGCGGGCGCGGCGGGATTGGGGCTTGCTTCCGGGAAATTTCCGACGGCTGGCCCGGCGGGGAAGAAGCCGAACATTGTCTTCTTTCTGGTTGACGATTTGGGCTGGGGGGACCTGGGCTGCTACGCGGACACGTTTCACGAAACGCCCAATATTGATCAGCTTCGCAGGGACGGCCTGAAATTCACCAATGCCTACGCTGCCGCGCCCGTTTGTTCCCCCAGCCGCGCGGGGATTCAAACCGGGAAGGCTCCGGCGCGTCTGGGCCTGACGCAGTGGATTCCCGGAACAATTTACCCGCACAAGAAATTGCTGGAAGCGCCGACGCCGACCCACCTGGATTTGAGCGTTCCCACCATCGCGCGCCTTCTGAAACGCGAGGGATACCAAACCGCGGCGATCGGAAAATGGCACCTGGGCGGCGACGGGTATCTCCCCGAAAACTTCGGTTATGACATCAACGTTGCGGGCGACAACCACGGCTCGCCGGGCCCGCCCAATCATTACTTTGGCCCGTTTCATTACCACAACCTGACGGGATATACCGATCATGACTATCTGACGGAAGTTTTGACCGAGAAGCTCGAACAGGTGATCACCCAGGCGGCTCCCAAGGGTCCGTTCTTTCTCTACATGGCGGAGTATGCCGTGCATATTCCCCTGCAAGCACGCGCGGCGCTGATTGAAAAATACCGGCGAAAGAACGGCGGCAAGGATGAGCCCAATCCTGTCTACGCGGCGATGGCCGAGTGCATGGATGCCGCGATGGGCGCGCTGCGGGCCACCTTGAAGCGCTCCGGCGTTGAGGAAAATACCATCATCATTCTGACTTCCGACAACGGCGGCGTGGGATTCCAATACCGGAACCTCCATCGAATCGCCGACAACGGCCCGTGGCGGGCCGGCAAGGGCTTCCTTTATGAAGGTGGTATTCGCGAGCCGATGATTGTTTATTGGCCAGGCATTACCCAGGCGGGAGCTGTGTGCGACGCGCCGGTGATCGGCATGGATTTTATGCCCACGATTCTGAGCATGGTGGGCGCGGGCACGGCGCCCTCACCTTGCGATGGACTCGACATCAGCGGTTTATTCCACGGCGGGCAATCGCTCGACCGCGACGCGCTGTACTGGCATTACCCGCACTACAGCGACCAGGGCGGCACACCGTCGGGCGCCGTTCGGCAGGGCGACTGGAAGCTCCTCGAGTTTTACGAGGACAGCCACGTGGAGCTTTATAACCTCGCGCTTGACCCCGGCGAACAGTACAACTTCGCTTCCAGCTTCCAGGACAAAGCCGGGGAAATGCTCGAGAAACTGCGCAAGTGGCGCGAGAGCGTGAATGCGCGCATGCCCACTCCCAATCCCGAATTCAATCAAACCCAAGCCGACCTGCGAGTCGGCCCGCCGGGATGCAGTTGGGATCCGGTTTCAAATTGTCTGGAGGATTAGGTAGCGCGGGCGGGACGCCCGCGCTACGAAATGCGCGCGTTACTGCACGTCTGAGACTTTGCCGTTTACGAAGGTGACTTTCAGGTCTTTGTAGACGTAAATCTGCTTCGCACCCAGATTCACCATCTTATCCGGCTGGCCGAGAGCCGCGACCACTT
>JASHSC010000549.1 GCA_030036915.1 Terriglobia bacterium | reverse complement strand
TAGGACCTTATGATCTGCTTTGTCGCAGTGTTCCAAACCGCAGGAGCACGATTGAAGTATGAAAAGTTTGCCATGAGACACCCAATGGTCGTGTGATTGCCGAATATCTCGTCTTCCACCACATGCTTGCGCGTGCGGACAGCATTAAAGAAATTAGTCAAGTGATCAGATTGCTCGTTATAGCCGGGCGGAGCAATAAACTCTTCGGATTCGTCGATAACGTCAAACGCGCCGGGCTGGGGCAAGGGGTGTTCTTTCCTCCATTTCGCCCAGTATTGATCACGCAATGCCCGCGGCCAACCACCCACAACGTAGACATCCATTTGATGGCACGACGCCTCGGGCTTGTAGGTTACCGCCTTGGAGTCGATTGCCATTGTTCCGCTCTTGCCGTGGAACCTGATGTATTGGCCTTCCGAAGCATTGTTGCTATTACAATGAAGGAACAGCTTGAATTTCGGATAGTCGTAGAGGGTACAAAGCAGGTCGGGAAAGTCGCGGCCATCATTGTAATAATAGATGCCTCCAGTCGAATAAGCACGTAGGGGAGGCTCATTTGTGCCGGTTACAAAGTGGATTCCGGAAAGCAAATGTACGAACAAATCTCCAGCGAGACCCGCACCGTAGGCTGCGTATCGTCGCCAGCCAAAGAAGCGATTGAGATCAAAAGGGAGGCGAGGGGTGTCGTCGAGCCAAGTGTCCCAATCTATCGTCTGGGGATTAGCGTCAGACGGAATGGCGCTAACATACGCACCCTCATCCGTATTGCGATCCCAGGCCGCCTCAATCATGTCGACGGCCCCGAGTTTTCCGGAGTCCCAGATTTCCTTGGCCTTGGCGTAAAGAATGCTGCTGACCCGCTGACTCCCTACTTCACAAATGCGATCGTATTTCCGAACAGCGGCAATCATGGCCAATCCATCGTCGATCGAATGCGACATGGGCTTTTCACAGTAGACGTCTTTACCTGCTTGGCAAGCTTCTTCCACAATCCGGCAATGCCAGAAATCCGGGGTGGCGCATACAATGGCGTCGATATCCTTGCGATCGATTAACCGACGGTACTCGCGGGTGGTTTCAATTTTCTTGCTACCCAGCGCCTCCTGGGCAGCGATCCGACGGGCGTCGTACAGGTCCGACGCCCCGACGCACTCTGCGCCCGGAACGGATAACGACGAAGTTAGCAGGCTACACCCCTCGACGCCAGTCCCGATTATTGCGAATCGTACTGTGTCTGAGGGTGGGACAGGACGCGGCGAAGTCGTTGGGCGAGCGGGTTCAAGTACTGTTCCCTTCGCGGTGCCACAGACTGCCGCAAAGCCCGTTCCAAACCGTATGAATTCTCGCCGATTTATAGAAACCCTCTTCATAGAAGCATGACTTCCGATATTAAGGTAAATTCCTGAGTTTCACCTTTTTGAGCGACCTGTTCTACCCGCAGTGAAACATGCTCATCTCCGATGACGCGAAGTCCAATGCGCCGTGGGGTGGCACTCCAACGGGTGGTTTTCACTTGAACATCCTATATGTATGTTGTTCCCCCCTTTGATGTGGCGAGAGCTAGCCAACGCCTGCCAATGACAAATCTTTGACCTTTCACTAAACTAACCACTCACTCTTGCATATCGGCGGATCTCGGACGGACAACCAGATTCCACGCGACGCGTTTCTTCTATCACATTTCAATCCGAAGCTTCCGCTCAAATCACATGAAAGGGGGCCAAGCTTAATCATTCGAAAGCGCTCTGACACAAGGGCAAGCCCTGATCTTCAATCGCGATCCTTTCCGACGCGTGAGAGTGTGATTAACCTCAATTTTCAGTGGTGAAACACCGTCACCAATAAAACTTCAACGCCATTTGAAATTCCCGCGAGTCGTAGGGAGCATCTATCGTTGCCGTCGATGCCGTAAAAGTTTTGGTGTTAAGGAAATTCGTCTGGGAATTGGGCAGCGCGAAGTTAGGGTGGTTAGTCAGATTAAAGATCTCTGCTCGAAATTCAAGATGGGTTCTCTCCGAGGTTGGAATTTCTTTGAAAAGCGAAAGATCCAGCCGATGGAACCCGGGAGCATGTGCTTGGGTCGGGGCGCCGCCCAGAGGAGCATAACTCGCTTGCCCAATGGTTGTGGCTGCGGTGGGATTGGCGAACGCCGCGGGATTAAGCCATTGATTTGCGTTGTGGGGGCCGGCGTAAACATCTTGGCCGGACGCCAGAAGCGCGTCGCAGCCCAAACCTGTGGTTGTGCCGGAGGGACAGCCTATCGTGAAAGGCTGGCCATCCTGAAGCGCAAGGATGGCATTGGTATGCCAACCGGCAATTAACCCGTTCGTAAGCCCATGTGCATCCCTGAGGAAGCGCCTGCCGTTCCCAAAGGGGAGCATATAAATCCCACTCACGTGGACAATGTTGGGGACATCGAAATCACATAATGCGTAATCTCCTTGGATGCCGAAGCCGGGAAGTAGGGGGGCCCGATAGCTGCCTATGTCGTTAAGGATATTGTCCCGGACATCGGTACGACATTTGGAATATGTGTAATCCGCGAGCAAATCCAGCCCATCGCTGAATCGCCGTTGAAAGGTGGCCTGAAGCGAGTTGTAGTAGCTGTTACCTATGGTTGCTGCATAAGTACTTCCCTCCGTAAAGCTAGGCCACTGGATGTAGTTCAGGATATTCGTGCTGGGCGGAAGAATCTCGTAGGGCATATTCGCGCCAGGGCTGACGTTTGTAAAAAGGTGACCGCCAACATTGCCCACATAAGCGACCTGAATCGACTGATTGGGAGTCAATTGACCCTGAAGGGAAAAATTCCAATTCTGAACCATTGGATCACTATGGTTGTACTCGTAGGCTTGAAGCGTCACACCGATGCCATTTACTGCAAGGGGGTCGACCGTGAAGCCACTAAGGCCATTTTCGAGAGAACCTATCGATCCGTTGGGAGCGACAAGCGGATGTGCGGGGTCACTGGCTGAAGTGCTAACCACAATCACGAAAGGATAATTTGCAGTCGTACTACCCGAACCGGCGCCGAATGCCATCCCGTCATAGAATATCCCGTACCCGGCGCGAGCGACCAGCTTCGGCGAAAGGA
>JASHSC010000548.1 GCA_030036915.1 Terriglobia bacterium | reverse complement strand
CGACGCCATGCAAAAAACCCTTACGGCCTTCCAGGGCATGGTGCGCTCGAGCGACGACACCGAAGTGAAGAAGAAGTTCCAGCCCCTCATGAGCAAGGGTTTTCCGTTGGCCCGAAAACTGAGAACATTGAAGGATTCGGTCTATAACTCGGAGCTCCAATCCGGCGCTGAGGACGATATCCACTACCTGGCGGCATTTAACGCCCGGCTCTCCGACCTTTCCGGAAGCGGCGCATTCGCGTACGGAGAGCCCCCATCGAAACTGGCCTTGGAGCAGAAAGAAGAGATGATAAAGGAACTCGACCAGCACCTGGCCGACTTCAATAAGTTGATTCAGACTGACGTGCCTGCCTACAACAAAGACGCCTTCGCTCTCGGCGCGCCTACGCTTTATGGCGGCGAACCCATTACTGTAAAAAAGCTGCCGCCGGGGATCTGAGGGTTGTGAGGTTCGGAATGAAGCGAACGATTGCGGTGGTAATCGCTCTGGTCGCGGCCGGGTGCGCCGGAGAAGAGTAATAGAAAAGCCTGAATTTGCTTAGAGACAAATGACGAGGTCCCGCAAGATGCGCGATGTTATAGAAAACGCATGAGTTAATTGCATCTTGAAAAGAGGCTTGAGCCTAATTTTCTGCTTGGCGTGATTGTAGGCAGATGTACCTCTCTAGGGCTCGTTGGTCCTGAGGGCGAAGCGAGATCAGTTCCACGCCCGCGCCCTTTCCGTCTTCTGACCAGCGCACAATTCCTTCCGTGCTTAATCGCGGCAAATCAGGCGGCTGACCGAACACGAGGTGAAGCTGAGTGCCGACCGGGAACGCCTCGGCCGAACGGATGCAGAGCCCCGTTTCGCTGACGTTTTTGGTCTCCGTGACAAAAGTTGCCCCGCCTTGGGAGAGTACAACGGTCATGGCAGCACTCAATCGTGTGGACGCTTTGCGCCCCAAGGATATCGACATGATTCCCAACCTCGCTCACCAGAATATTTGATTCCCATGCTCAATTAAAGTGGTGAGCAATCGGTACGCCAAAATGTTGTGCAACTAACTTGCGCAGAATCATGGGTTTGGAGGGTTATTGAGCAGACATTTCACGATGTGCGAGTAGAAATTTACCGACCCTGCGTAATTTTGGGAGAAAAGGAGACCGGCGAGAGATTCGGCGAGCTTTGGTCAACCGCGGGCTTTAGAATTGGTGGAGGCGGGGGGAGTCGAACCCCCGTCCGAAGAGTCTTACGGGTAGGAGTCTACATGCTTATCTCGTTCGCTTCCTGCTTTCGCTGGCGGCCCTCAGGAACGGGCAAGAACGAACCGCCAGCTAGCTTCTGTCCGCCGGTAGGCGAACTCTCGCCTGAAACCCCAAAGCGGCTGGTTCCGGGCCATCCCGCCAATCGACGCCCCTCTTCCTCATGCGGGCCTAAGGAAGGGAACGGCTACCTAATTAATTAGGCAGCGTAGGCATACTGCGTGTTGGCAGTTGTCTTTGTCCCACGCCGATCACGGGTGGTGTGGACCCCCGGCATGCCTCCTAAGCGCAAGGGCTCCCGTCGAAACCGGTACGCCCCCACTCTTTCTAGGTTACGCTTGGTGTTATGGGGTGTCAAATCACACTGAAAGGGCGAGGCTTTAGCCCCGCCGATATGGAGAGCAGCGATGGCGGCCTTTAGGCCGTGAAGTAATTGGGCTTCAGGGGCTAAAGCCCGAGACTACGCCTCTCTTTGCGGCGGGGCTGAAGCCCCGCCCTTCCTTACCCTCAGAATGAGAACACGTACTGATGCAAGCAACTGCTACACACAGGGGAGAAGGTAGCGCTCAGAGGGTGGGTTTGAAATCTGGTCGATCCTTTCACCTGAAGATCCAGCGGATGAGCAGGCCGATTCCGGCGAGCAGTTTTACGCCATCAAGTCCCGTGTACGCTCCATGCAGCGCCCAGAAGCGCGGCATTATCGGCGGAGGCGGATTGCGCGGCAAGAAATCGATACCGCGTCCAATGGAGACGAGCCAGGGTGTGATGAACACCGTCAGGATCACGGATAAGGCCAGCATAGCGATCACCACGCCTGCGTCCAGGGAGTTGCGCGGCGACTGTCGCCACACGAGCACCAGAAGGATTGCTCCCGAAAGAATTTGCAGCGCGCCGTAGCCCCAGAAGAGCGTGCGATTGATTTCCGATGCCATGTAGCGCAGCACCACGCGGGTGGAATCCTCGCCCAGCGGTTTGGTGGTCTCAACAAATTGCGGCGAGGCGCGCTTCAGCACGGATTCAACCGTGGCAAAGCTTCGCGTCGCCGCGAACCACATGCACAGCGTGGACATGATCCACGCGCCAAGAATTGCCACGGCCAGAACCTGCGATCGCCCCATAGAATTCTCCCGGCTTGATTCCAGCACTTGCGCTCGGATAAGATCCACAGAATTATATCGCAACGGCTCGGTGTATGATGCCCCACGAATTCGACATCGTCATTATCGGCGCGGGCCACAACGCGAGACGAGGTAGGCTTACCAATCGGCGATTCATGCGTCTAAACTTTCGGTAAGCCATTTACGTACAACCCATCAGCAATGAGATTGAAAGGAGAATTCACGATGAAGAGAAACCCATTGTCCAAACTTGGGATCGTGGCTTTTTCGGTGCTGGTGCTGAGTGCGACTTCCGCCCGAGCCGCTGACGGGCATTTTGATTGCACGCTGCAAGTTTAAGGTGGGCGGCAGTGGTTTTCTGTTGGATGTCAGACTGTCTCAGGGAACATCCGTGTTGAATGACGGCGCGATTCGCTGGACGGGCTGCTGCCCTACATCGGTGCAATTGGTTTGACCGGCTTTCCCCCTTGCCAGATTGCTGAGATTTTCTCTGTGTTGCGGATATCATCAAGGGGATTGGCATCGAGGACCATGAAATCCGCGCGTTGGCCGGATTGCAATGTGCCGAAGTCGCGGCCGAGGAAACCCGCAGCGGTGTGGGTTGCACAGACGATGGCTTGCATCGGCGTCAGCCCGGACTGCACCATGAGTTGCAATTCGCGGTGCTCGAAGTAACCCAGAAATCGCCCGGGCATGCCCGCGTCGGTTCCGAAACCAACTCGCACGCCCGCATTGAAAAGCGTCTCGAGATTGATTTCGGCCATTTGCAAACTGGCACTGTTCTTGGCAAGGTCCGGGTCGGAGGCGGCGTGCTGCTGAAACGCCGGGCTTTCCAGCTTATCGAGGACTGCGGGCAAAAGTCCGGCGCGAAAGAAAGGGTCGCTTAGCCACGGCGGACCCTCAGCGTAGATGAACGTTGACTCGTCCCTCACCAGCGTGGGCACGTAGAGCACATTGCGCGCTTTCATCGCGGTGATCAAATCGGCATCGACAGGTTGGTCGCGAATGCTGTGCATCAGACCGTCGATGCCGGCCGCAAGCAGGCTCTTCGCGTCCGCGAGATAATAGACGTGCGCCAGGGCGCGCAGTTGGTGGCGGTGGGCCTCATCAATGATGGCCTGGTAGATTTCCGGTTTCATTTTGGGCGCGCGCCCGTAGCTGTCGTCGACCCAAATCTTCACGAATGAGGGGTGATGCGCCGCCACTTCGCGAACTTCGGCTCGGGCTTCCTCCGGTGTTTCCGGCCGGTTGACGTCCCAGGCTGCGCCAGCCCCGCCGGGAGCCCCGCCTTTGACTCCAAAGCCGCGCCCCGCAGTATAAAAGTGCGCGCTGGGCAATTTTCCGGCCATTTGTTCCTGGCGCATCGTATAAATCAGGTCATGATCTGTACCCATTACGGCAATCGTTCCGACTCCGTAAGCCAGCAGGTGCTCGATCTGGGCCCGAATGTTCTCTTCGCTGTAAGCGTTCGGCGCAGGCTCGAGGCCATTAATGGTCTGGCCAAGGTGGGTGTGGTCATCCACAAGCAGGGGCATGATGGTCCTGCCGGTCACATCGATCCTTTGCGCGCCGGGGGTAACGCGAATGGAATGTCTGGCGCCGATGGCTTGGATTTTGTCACCCGTGATGAGCAAGGTGGCGTTCTCAATCGGCGCGCTTCCCGTGCCGTCAATCACAAGCGCTCCCACCAAGGCCACTGTTCCAGAGCTGTTATGTGCACTGGCCAAAACCGGGAGAATGGCCAGCGCGAGTAGCATTTTCAGCAATCGATTCATGTCCCGTCCCGAAGAAAGTTGGTTCGATTTGAGATTATCACCGAAGAAAGGTCTGAGAAAGAGGAAGGAAGGGCTCGAGAAGGGTGGCATAATACGGACGACTCGCGATCGTCGGCGTTATTCGCAAGGAGGCTCTCAATGAAACGCTGGGCGCTTCTAGTTGTGGCGATTTACTTGTTTGCCCTCCTGGCACTTACTGTTCCCCTCTACACCGTCGCTTTTTATCATTCTCCCCAAACAGTAAAAATCGGCGACGGAGTGACAGTCGGGATGGGCTTGACCAAGAGTGACCTGATGAGCTTTTTCTTTTCGTGGGGATACTGGGTCTTCCTGGGCGTAATGGCAGCAGGGCAAGCCACGATGTTGCTGGTTCCCGTCAGCCTGACAGTGCAAAGGCCAGCAACACGCCGATCCGTGTTGTGGCCGGTTTTGGCTTCAGGACTAATGATGGCGTTGCTCGTTACAGGGGCGGGAGTATCCATCTATGAATTTGTCAAAGGAGAGGGAGCTTTGTGGGTGCTTGATAGGTTGGAAGACTTACTTGCGGTCGTCATCTCCATGTGGGCAGTGTGGAGTATTGTTTTTTATAAAATCAGCCGTGGCGTTTCACCTGGGGACGAGATCACGAGGCAATGCCGCTACCTTTTGAGAGGAAGCATTCTGGAACTGCTAATCGCCGTGCCCACTCACATTGTGGCCCGATCGCGAGATTACTGTTGTGCGGGGTATTTGACGTTCC
>JASHSC010000547.1 GCA_030036915.1 Terriglobia bacterium | reverse complement strand
CACGGCGAATATATGCCAGCGCAATCGGCTTTCCAAGCGTGGGCGACAAGCACGAGCTGATTACCTCCGCCACTTCTCTTCCATCAACCACCGCTTTCTCGCCGGGCTGGAGCGATTGCCCATTCGTCACAATCAGGCCCATCAACTTCCAATTCACATGCCCGCGGCTCCTGGCGCGCTCGACAATTTCCTGGCCGATGTAGCAGCCTTTGTTGAAGCTGATCGCGTTCAAGAGGCCGGCTTCAAGGGGAATCACGTCTTCGCCGAGCTCGGAACCGTAACGCGGAATGCCCGCTTCGATGCGCAGGCTCTCGAGCGCCTCGCTCCCACAGGCGAGCATGTCGTAAGACGGCGACTGGCCGCACGCCGCGCCCCAAACCGGCTCCATACCGGCGGCGTTCACCCACAATTCGTAACCATCCTCGCCCGTGCTGGAAGCGCGGACCACACGAATGGGGAAGCCCGCGTAATTCGAGGCGAAGTGGTCGAATTCCTGCATCGCCGGAAGGCCAATGTGCAGCGTCTTGTCCAGCAATCCGCGCGCACGCACGCCCTGGAACGCGATGGTGAAAAGGTCGAGCGGCTCGAGCTCCACTTGGTCGGCAATGATGTACTTGCGAAAGGCTTGAATGGCCTTGTCGCGAAGATCGGCATCGGTATCAGCAATGAAACTGTCTTCCGCGCAGTACAATCGCAGGTCCACCACGATGTGCCCCTGCGCGTTGAGCAGCGTCGCATAAGTTCCCTGGCCGGGCGTGAGTTTCTTGACGTCGTTTGAAACCAGCCGCTGGAGCAGCTTCGCGTGGTCGCGGCCCTTTAACCGAAACTTGGTGCGAAAGGAAAAGTCAAACAGCCCGCAGGCCGTGTGCACCGCGCGGTTCTCCGCCGCGGCATCGGTGAAGTGTGCCGGAACCATCGCGCCGTGATATTCCCCAAGCCTGGCGCCCTGCGAAACGTGATAGTCATTGAGCGGAGAGGTCATCATGGGTAAATTAGTGGCGGCGGAAAAATACTGAAGGTCAGAAGAACCCCAACTGAAGTTTTGCGGCCTCAGACATCATGCTCTTGTCCCAGGGCGGCTCCCACACCACTTCCACCTTGCAGTTTTTCACTCCAGGAACGACCACGATCTTGTCTTCCACCTCGCCGGGAAGCGTTCCCGCGGCGGGGCAGCCCGGCGCGGTGAGGGTCATCTTGACGTAAACATCGCCGCTGGGCTCCACGTTGACCTTGTAGATCAAGCCGAGGTCATAGATGTTCACCGGAATTTCCGGGTCGTAGCAAGTGCGGATTTTCTCCACTACCTTGTCTTGCAGCGCCACAACCTCGGAGACATTCAAGGGTGCCGCGGGTGAGGGCGCGGCAGCCTGTGGTGTATTTGGTTCAGCCATAATCCTTACCTCATGAGAAACTGGAAATCTGAAACTGGAAACTGGCCCGAACTTTCTAGTTTCCGGTTTCCGTTGTCACTCCGTGCTGGCCACGGCCGCATTGTTATCAAGCGCGCTGCGCAGCGTGTGCCAGGCAAGTGATGCGCATTTGACGCGCACCGGAAATTCCGAGACGCCGGAAAAAACCGCAAGTTTGCCGAGTGGCGGACCGCCCGCAGAATCCACGGACTTGCCCGTGACCAGCTTGTGAAACGCCTCGAACAACACCTGCGCCTCTTCGCGCGTCTTGCCCTTCAGCGTCTCCGTAAGAAGAGATGCCGACGCAGTGGAAATGGCGCAGCCGGAGCCCTGAAAGCTGATATCTTCAATGCGGTTGCCGACCAAGTGCACATAGATCGTCACCTTGTCGCCGCAGAGCGGATTGGAGCCGTTGGCGCGATGGTCCGCATTCTCAATGGCATGAAAATTCCGCGGCCGCTTGCTGTGGTCGAGAATAACTTCCTGGTAGAGCGAGCTCAGATCAGACATGGTTTCCTGCTTATCCGATTCCGAATTCCTGATTCCGAATTCCGGATTGCTAATCGTGAATCAGGCAAACATTCTCTTCACGTGCTCGAGGCCCGCCGCCAGGGCGTTGATTTCCTGCTTGGTGTTGTAAAACGCTAGCGAGGCACGAACCGTGGCGGGCACGCCGAAACGTTCCATCACCGGTTGAGCGCAATGGTGGCCGGTGCGCACGGCGATTCCTTCCTGGTCGAGCACGGTGCCCACGTCGTGCGGGTGAATTCCATCCATCACAAAGGAGAGCACGCCGGCCTTCTCCCGCGCCGTGCCGATCAGTCGCACGCCGGGAATCTGCCCGATGGCTTCCGTGGCGTAAGTGAGCAGGGCGTGCTCGTAGGAAGCAATATTGTCCATGCCCACGACCGTCAGGTAGTCGATGGCGGCGCCCAGGCCGATCGTCGCGGCGATGTTGGGCGTTCCCGCTTCAAACTTGTGGGGAATGTGGTTGTAAGTGGTCTTCTCAAAGGTCACATTCAGAATCATGTCGCCTCCCCCCTGATAAGGCGGCAGGGACTCCAGCAAATGCGCCTTGCCGTAGAGCACGCCGATGCCCGTGGGCCCGACCATCTTGTGGCCGGAAATCGCGTAAAAATCCGCATCGAGCGCGCGCACGTCAACCTTCAGGTGCGGGGCCGCCTGGGCGCCGTCAATCAGCACGGGAATCTTGCGCGCATGGGCCATGGCGACGATTTGCTTCACCGGATTGATGGTGCCGAGGGCGTTGGAAACGTGGGCCACCGCCACGATCTTGGTGCGCTCGCTCAGCAGTTTTTCAAATTCGCCCAAAATCAATTCGCCGCGGTCGTTGATGGGTCCCACGCGCAACCGCGCGCCCTTTTCCTCGCACAGAATCTGCCAGGGCACGATGTTCGAGTGGTGCTCGAGCGCGGTGATCAGGACTTCGTCGCCCGCGCCCACGTG
>JASHSC010000546.1 GCA_030036915.1 Terriglobia bacterium | reverse complement strand
CGTTCTATCGGGTTCTACTTTCAGAGTCGACCTCATCCGTTAACCGCGCTTGATGAAAACGTGAAACGCCGGTTAAGTTTGGTGTGACGGAATCTTGCATTCCTCTCAAATGAGTTGGGGATGCAGTTTCCCGGGGGATCACAAAACGGCCCGCCGAATATGCTAAAATTCCCCCGTGACGTGGCAATCCACAGGTGATGCTGGCGGCCAAGTTTTTGCATCAGGGCATGAATTCCCCCTGATCGCGATCGCGGGCCCCACTGCGGCGGGCAAGTCGGCGCTGGCTCTGGCGCTGGCGGAAAAATTGAATGGCGAAGTGGTGAACTACGATTCTGTGCAGTTGTATCGCGGCTTCGACGTGGGTTCGGGAAAATTGTCAATGACGGACCGCCGCAGCGTCGCTCATCATATGCTGGATTTTCTCGAGCCGGACGCCGTCTTTACGGCCGGTGACTACCGCCGCGCGGCCCTGCAAGTTCTGGCGGACTTGAGGATGCGCGCCCGGCTGCCCATCTTCGTCGGCGGAACCGGACTCTATCTGCGCGCGCTGCTGGCGGGACTTTTCGAAAGCCCCGCTCGTTCCGAGGCGCTGCGGGAGCGTCTACGAAGCATGGCCGTACGCCACGGCCGTGAATTTCTGCACCGAATGTTGACGCGGCTCGACCCCACAGCGGCATCGCGAATCCAGCCCCGTGACACGCAGAAGCTGATTCGCGCTCTGGAGGTCTGTATTGTTTCGCGCCAGCCCCTTTCAGCATTGCAGGCACGCGGGCGCGAGGGTTTGACGGGATTTCACGTCACCAAGATCGGACTGAATCCCCCGCGTGAGCGCCTTTACGACCGCATCAACCGGCGAGTGGAGCTGATGTTCTCCAGTGGGCTGCTGGAAGAAACGCAACTTCTGCTTAACCATCCGGGCGTAGCGCGCATCAAACCCCTGAGCGCACTGGGGTACCGACAGGCGCGCGCAGTGCTGGAAGGAAGGTGCGGACGTACGGAAGCGGTGAGCGATACACAGACCGCCACCCGCCACTATGCCAAGCGTCAATTGACCTGGTTCCGGCGCGAGGCAGAGGTAATTTGGTTCGAAGGGTTCGGCGACGACCCGCACGTTCAACGCCGCATTGTGGAAGCCCTGGACCGGAGCCTGGTGGCCGCAGACGAGACGGCACTGGCCTCACCTGCCGCCGCGCCGGCAAGCTTAACTCCGATTCAAGGCGACCCTGGAAATCCGAAGCGAAAAAGCGAGATAAAAACATGGACAAACAGCCACAGAATATTCAGGACGGTTTTTTGAATTCCGCCCGCAAGGAAAAAATCCTGGTGACGGTTTACCTCCTGAGCGGCGTCAAACTGGTGGGGCGCATTCGCAGTTTTGACAAATACTCGCTCATTCTGGAAAGCAATCATCAGGAGCAGATGGTTTTCAAGCATGCGATTGCCACGGTCGTGCTGCCGCGCGCTGCGGGTCCGGCCGCGGCGCCCGGGATCCCGGAGGGATAGCGCATTCGAGGGTCGCAAGTTTCCGAAAAGGCATATCTGGCAGGGTGGGAATCCACTCGGCGCGACAGCGTGCCGGCGGGCATTGCCGACGCGGATGATTCGTTGCGGGAATTGAAGGAGCTGGCGCTCAGCGCCGGCGCCCGCGTGGTGGGCACGGCCCTGCAACGGATGCCCGAGCCTGACCCTGCCACGCTGCTGGGCCGCGGCAAAGTGAACGAAATTCGCGCTGAGGCCCGCGCCGCGGGCGCCGACCTGGTGATCTTCGACCACGATCTTACTCCCACGCAACTCCGCAATCTTGAGAAAGTCCTCGACCTGAAGGTCGTCGACCGCACACAAATTATCCTCGATATCTTCGCCCGCCGCGCCCGCAGTCGCGAAGGGCAACTCCAGGTAGAATTGGCCCAGTTGAATTATCTGCTGCCCCGGCTCTCCGGCCACGGAGCCGTGCTCTCGCGTCTGGGCGGCGGCATCGGCACGCGCGGTCCCGGCGAGCAGCAGCTTGAATACGACCGCCGCCGCATCCGACGGCGCATTCGCATCTTGGGCCAGGGTATTGAGCGCGTCCGCTCACAGCGGGCCTTGCACCGCGCCCATCGGCGGGACCGGAACCTCGCCACGGTTGCCTTGGTGGGTTACACCAACGCCGGAAAGTCCACGCTCTTTAACGCTCTCACGTCGGCTGGAGTAGTGACTTCGGCGCGCATGTTCGCCACGCTCGATCCCACGGTGCGCGCCATGCCGCTCGGCACCCATCGCACCGCGCTGCTTTCTGACACCGTGGGCTTCATTCGCAAACTGCCGCCGCATCTGGTCGCGGCATTCCGCGCCACTCTCGAGGAGCTGGAAGATGCGCGGCTGCTGCTGCACGTTACTGACGCCTCCGACCCGAATCATGCCTCGCAAGACGCCGCCGTCGAGACAATGTTGGACGAGTTGGGCGTGGCCTCCACTCCCCGCCTGCACGTATGGAACAAAGCGGATCTGCTTGCGCCTGCCGACCTCCGCAAACTTGAAGCGGAGGAGCAAAGCCTCGCGGTCTCTGCGCAGACCGGTGAGGGTTTGGAAGGCCTGCGACAGCGAATCGCCGATTTGCTGACCTCAGATCCGCTCGTGGAGGCAGACTTTGAGCTCTCGGCCGAGGATGGAAAGCGCCTGGCGCTGCTGCATCGCGCCGGAACTGTGGTCTCAACGCAGTACGAAGACGGAAAGGTCCGAGTTCGCGCGCGGGTACCGCAGTCAGTGCGTCAAAAGTTGATGCCCGCCGTTGCCGAAGCCCGCATCAAGCCCTGAATCATTGCAGTTTCCGGCCAAAACGCTTGTGGAAATCTCTGTGGAAAAGGACTCTGAATCCCCCCATCTCGAAAAGCCAACGCCAGCCGCGATCTATGTGGTTGCAGCAATGACGAGTAATATTAACCACTTGTTTTCAACAAGTTGCGCGTAGCCTCGGGCCGAACCGGACAAAACTGACCCCCATGAAAAACCCATGAAAATCGCGCTATTTCTGCGAGGAATTTTTGCACAATTTTGTTGCACTTCCCCAGAAGCCATCACGTAGCCCTCGCACCTTTGGCTTGCCGCATAAATTCAGCCTCCCGTCCCGCTAGCCTCAAATTGTAGTGGAAGCCGCGGGTTGCGGCCTGGCGCGTTAGACTGCCGGCAGGCGGCGAATTTCGGGGAAATTTGACAGGGCCTTGAGCGTGGTTTAGATTGGCAATTGCCGATTCGCACCGCAAATTTAGAACCGCGCAGGTTACTGAGGAGCGATTTCCCAAGATGCTTGACCTGAGCTTTGTCCGCGACAACCTGGAGCTGGTGAAGCAGAAGATGCGCGAGCGTGGCTCGTCCGGCATGCTGCTCGACCAATTCGAGGAGATCGACAGCAAGCGGCGTCTCCTGCTGACCGAGGTTGAAGCGAAAAAGGCTCGGCGCAACAAAGTCTCCGATGAGATCGCCGCATTGAAGAAGCAGAAGCAGGAAGCCTCCGCGCTGATTGAGGAGATGAAGCACCTGCGTGATGAGATCGAGGGCCTCGATAAACTGGCGAAGGACGAAGACGAGAAATTACGCAAGATGCTCCGCGAGATCCCCAACGTGCCCCACGCGAGCGTGCCGGTGGGGCGCGACTCCGCCGCCAACCAGGAAGTTCGCCGCTGGGGTGAGCCGCGCAAATTCGCCTTTGAACCTCAAGCGCATTGGGATTTGGGCCCGGCGCTGGGAATCCTGAACTTCGAGCGAGCCACGAAAATTGCGGGCGCGCGCTTTGCCGTGTATTCCGGCGTAGGCGCGAAGCTCGAACGGGCGCTGGCCAATTTCATGCTCGATGTGCACACCCGCCGTCACGGATACACCGAAATTCTGCCGCCCTTCATCGTGAACTCCGCCAGCCTGTTTGGCACCGGCCAGTTGCCCAAGTTCAAGGATGACCTGTTCAAACTCGAAGGCACGGATTACTGGCTGATTCCCACGGCGGAAGTGCCCGTCACCAATCTCTACCGCGACGAGGTGTTGGAAGCCGAGAGTCTGCCAGTGAAGCATTGTGCCTGGACAGCCTGTTTCCGCAGCGAGGCCGGCTCCTACGGCAAAGACACGCGGGGTATCATTCGCCAGCACCAGTTCCAGAAGGTCGAGCTGGTAAAGTTCGCGCTGCCGGAAAATTCCTACGAAGAGCTCGAAAGCCTGACACACGACGCGGAGGAAATTCTCCAGCTTCTGGATTTGCCTTACCGCGTGGTGGTGCTCTGCACGGGCGACATCGGATTCAGTTCTGCCAAAACTTACGATCTGGAAGTCTGGCTGCCCTCCGCGCGCGAGTATAAGGAGATTTCTTCCTGCTCGAATTTTGAGGCCTTTCAGGCGCGCCGCG
This sequence comes from Terriglobia bacterium, assembly GCA_030036915.1. Taxonomy (GTDB): domain Bacteria; phylum Acidobacteriota; class Terriglobia; order UBA7540; family UBA7540; genus Bog-366. The sequence continues at coordinate 7,297 of JASHSC010000546.1, read as the reverse complement.
CCAACCTGCGCTTCCGGCGCGGCAAGGCGGGCAAAACGGAATTCCTGCACACGCTGAACGGCAGTGGCCTGGCCGTGGGGCGCACCTGGGTGGCCATTATCGAGAATTACCAGCAGGCTGACGGCTCGGTCATCGTTCCCACTGCCCTGCGTCCTTACCTCGATGGGCTTGAGAGGATTAGCCCAGCGTAGGAGTCATCAGCAATCCCCTTCGTCGTTCCCCGGCGACTGCGTATTGTGAGGCTAAATCCCCTTGACCCTGCCGGTCGTTTCGACAAGAATAGGCTTGCAGGATTTTCAGGCATCATGAGCCCAAGAACCCATCCCACCGGAGCCCAGCGAGGTCCGGCTGTCGAAGTCGAGTGGACCACAATCTCCTACCGGACGATTGCGATTTATCTGGTTCTAGCGTTCCTGCTTTTGCTGGGCATTCTATACCTGATATCACCGAACTTTGTCCTCAAGACCACGCGGCGAATGCTGGAATCCGTGGCGGCCAACCCCACGCCCGCGCCGGCCGCCCCTGCCAAGCGGGAAGCGCATTTCGTGAACCTAGACGGTTCAGTACGCGTGAAAAAAGCGGGATCGTCGCAGTGGATCCATGCGGATTTCAACACCAACCTGGAGGCGGGCGATTTCGTGCAGACGGGAAGCGACGGCGTGGCGCGGATTATCTTTGCTGACGGCACAAATTACACCTTGAAGCCCGAGGCGATGATTTCGGTTGAGGAAAGCCGTGAGGACCCGGTAACGCGCGCAACAAAGGTGGCGGTGCAAGTTTCCTCCGGGGCAGTGGACCTGGCCACCGGCCACTTTGAGACGCCCGGATCCACCTCTCAGGTTTCGTTCGCCGATGCCGTGGCGAGCTTGAATGAGGAAAGCCGCGCGGTGGTGCGCAACGACCCGGACAAAGACGTGCATGAGATCACCGTAGACACCGGGCACGCGGCAGTGACCCGCGGCTCCAACACCGTTCAACTGGGCCAATACGAGCAAGTGACCTTTGCCGCCGCGCAGCCCGGCCTGGTGCGTAACAAGGTGATTGCGCCCCCGAGCTTGCTGACACCGCCCAATATGGAACTGAAGCTGGTGCGTGATCCCAAGGCCACTCCGTTGGACTTCAGTTGGACGGAAGTTCCCGAGGCGGTCTCCTATCACCTTCAGGTTTCTCCCTCAGTGATGCTTTCCAATTTTGTGGTGGACAAAAAAGTGAGCGGACAAACTTCCCTCTCGGTATCTGGCCTCGATGAGGGAACCTACTACTGGATGGTCAGTGCGATTGATGCCAAGGGCATGGAGAGCCAGCCCAGCCAGGCCAACCGTTTGAACCTGGTGCAGGAAGTCGCCGGCAGTGAAGCTTACTTGGAGGTGTCCCAGACCATTCAACACGGCCACGTGGTTGAGGTGCAGGGCAAGACCGAGCCCGGCTCCACCGTGATCATCAACAACGAGCAGGTTTTTTCGATTGCGCCGGACGGCACGTTCCGGGGCTTCACCTCCCCACTTCCTTCCGGTTCAAACCAGATCGCGATCACCGCCCAGGACCGCAAGGGCAACACCAAAACCATCAAGAAAACCGTCGTGATTGAATGAGCAAGCCCCTCAACCTTTACTCCGGTCCATCAGCACAGGAGTTCACAAACGAATGAACCTTCGTTCTCTGTTCAGCGTATTCTCTTCCGACCTAGCAATTGACCTGGGGACCGCCAACACTCTTGTCTACGCCAAGGGCAAGGGGATTGTGGTGAATGAGCCTTCCATTGTGGCCATCAACAAGTCCAACGGGGATATTGAAGCCGTGGGTCGCGACGCCAAGGAGATGCTCGGCCGCACTCCCGGCAACATCGTAGCCATTCGCCCCTTGAAGGACGGTGTGATCGCCGACTTCAAGGTGACAGAGAAAATGCTCAACCACTTCATCAAGAAGGCGCACAACCGCACCATGTTCGTTCACCCGCGGATTGTCATCGGCGTGCCCTCAGAAATCACCCAGGTGGAAAAGCGCGCCGTGCAGGACTCCGCCATGCGCGCCCGGGCCAGCGAAGTCTTCCTGGTGGAGCAAGCGATGATGGCGGCCATCGGCGCGGGCTTGCCCATCACCGAGCCCTCCGGCAGCATGATTGTGGATATCGGGGGTGGAACCACGGATATCGCGGTGATTTCCCTCTCCGGGATTGTCTACAGCCGCTCCGTACGCGTGGCGGGCAACGAAATGGACGAGGCGGTGACCGCCTACTTGAAGCGCAAGTACAACCTGCTGGTGGGCGAGCGTACCGCCGAGCAGATCAAGATCGAAATCGGCTCGGCATATCCTCTGGAAAAGCCCATGACCATGGAAATCAAGGGGCGGCACTTGCTCGAAGGCATTCCGAAAACGCAAACCATCGACGACTCGGAGATTCGAGATGCCTTGTCGGAATGCGTTTCCACCATCCTCAATGCCATCCGCGTCGCGCTGGAGCGGACACCGCCCGAACTTTCCGCGGATATTTCCGACCGCGGCATCGTACTGACCGGCGGTGGCGGCCTGCTGAAAAACCTCGATAAGCGAATTCGCGAGGAAACCGGCCTGCCCGTGTCCATTGCCGAAGACCCGTTAGCTTCGGTGGTATTAGGCACGGGTAGAATGTTGACAGACTTTGACTTGTTGCGCCGGGTCGCGATAGAATAGCCTCGATGTTCGATCCCACTTTGCCCGAATTCATACGCCCGGTCTCGGGACTGGAGCGCGAAGGTCCCGACATGCCCGCCTTTATCCGGCGGCACCGGTCGTTTTTTGCCCTGGTGGTGGTGGTGGTGGCGCAGATTCTCGTGCTTTCATTGCAAATCACCCGCAACAATCACGTCCCTCTCATCCGATACTGGGCAGTGGAGGCCTTCTATCCCTTTGAGCGTTCGTTGGGCGGGTTGATGGAATTGAGCGCCCATGCCTACGGGACCTACCGAAACCTGTGGCACGCCGAGCAGGAAAACAAAGAGTTGCGCGCCCAACTGGTTACCGCGCAGGCGCAGATCCAGCAACTGAGCGAGGATGCTGGAGAAACCCGACGCCTGCGGGCGTTGCTCGACTTCAAGGCGCAACAACCTTACCAGACGGCTGCCGCGGAGGTGATAGCATCGAGCGAAGATGCGTTGCGCGCCGCTCCGGGCGAGAATTCCAACGCCATCACCGCCATTTTCATCGATAAAGGAGTGGACGCAGGACTGACCAACGACTTGGCCGTCATCACTGCGCAGGGCGTGGTGGGGAAAATCCTGGCCGTTTTTCCCCACAGTTCGCAGGTGCTGCTGATTACGGATCCCTCCAGCGGTGTGGGGGTTACCCTTTCGCAGAGCCGTGTGCAGGGCATTCTGAAGGGCGGCATCAATGGAAATTGCGACCTCCACTATGTCATGAATGAAGAGACAGTGAGCCGCGGGGAAATGGTGGTCACCTCCGGGCTCGACCAGATTTACCCCAAGGGTCTGCCCGTGGGAACCGTGGCGAATGCCAGCGATGGAAATATCTACAAAACGATTACGGTGCGGCCCGCCGTGGATTTGAGTCGACTGGAAGCGGTGTTGGTGATCCTGAAGCCCGCCGCCCCAAACGAGCAGCAAGCGCTCAACCTTCCATCCCGGGGGAAGTGATGGGCCCTCCGCACATTCCTCTCCTCAATAGTCTTGAGCTTCTGATAGCCTAAGAGGCCGATGCACACCTCGACTCATCGCCCGGTTGCGGTTTACCAGATGCACCCGGCTGTCCTTCCCGTCGCGGTACTGTTGGGTATCCTCCTGCAAATGCTTTTACCGTTGAAAGTGCCTCTGGCGCGGTTGATGGACTTCCCGCTGCTCATCACCATTTACTTTGCCCTGATCCGGCGCGACAAGGTTTACGGCATTGTTCTAGGCACAGTGCTGGGGCTACTCCAGGATGCGCTTTCGCACGGGTTCATCGGCATCAACGGAATAACCAAAGCAATTGTGGGCTATCTGGTGGCATCGGCGAGCACGCGCTTCGAATTGGAATCCCTGCCGGCCCGCGCGTTGTTGACGGGAGTGTTCGTGATGGTCAACAACCTTTGCCTTGTCGCTCTCCAACGCGTGCTCCTGGAGACGCCTCCCTCCTTCCAGTTCCTCGCGCTGGCCAGTACTCTTCTGGTGAACGTGGCGCTCGGGCTGATCCTCTATCAAATCCTCGACCGTTTTCGCCGGCCGGCATAATGCCGACCTGTGCTACCGGGTCAGTGGCACTTTGCCGGAAATCGGAAGACCACTGCCGATGTGAGAAACCATTTTGTGGTAGTGGGTCAATTTGAAATCTCGGTGTAGGGGCACCCCTTGTGGGTGCCCTGCCCCATGTCGCTGGGCTGGAGGGCAGGGACGAGCCCTGCCCCTACGGAATGCAAACTGACCCACTACGCGTTTTGCACGACTGGTTTTTTTTGCCCCACGGCGTGCTAGAATGGCCGGCCGGTTTATTCCGGCGGAGTTGATTTCGAAAGCTTAGTGAACGGGGGTCTCGTTATGTCCAAGCCTGCAACCTTTGGCGTCATCATCGGGAATCGTGGTTTTTTTCCGGACATTCTGGCTCGCGACGGGCGCGAGGAAATCCTGCGCACGCTCGAGAAAGAAGGCTATGGAAATGTTTGCCTCTCTCCGCAGGATACCAAGTACGGCTCGGTGGAAACGCTCCACGACGCAACAAAATGCGCCGATCTCTTCAAGCAACATCGCGATGAAATTGACGGGGTGCTGGTTAGCCTCCCGAATTTCGGCGATGAGCGCGCCGTGGCCAACACCCTGCGCATGGCCGGCCTGGAGGTTCCCGTGCTCATCCACGCCTTCCCGGACGAACCCAACAAAATGCTGATCAGCAGCCGGCGCGACAGTTTCTGCGGCAAGATTTCCGTCTGCAACAACTTGTGGCAATATGGCATCAAGTTTTCCCTCACCTCGCAGCATACCTCTGCGCCTTCCTCGCCGGGATTTCTCTCCGACCTTCGGGCGTTCGCCGCCACTTGCCGAGTCGTGAAGGGACTGAAGAACCTGCGAGTAGGCGTTTTGGGTGCGCGCCCCGCCGCATTCAATACTGTGCGCTTCAGCGAGAAGCTTATGGAACGCCACGGCATTTCGGTGGAGACGCTCGACCTTTCGGAAGTCTTCGGACGCATCGGGCGGCTCTCCGATGATGACCCGAAAGTCAAAGCCAAGCTGGAGAGCATTCACGGTTACGTCGCGACACAAGGCGTTCCCGCCGCGCCACTGGTGAAAATGGCCAAGTTCGGCGCCGTCGTGGACGGCTGGATAAAGGACAACGCTTTGGCGGGCACATCCGTACAGTGCTGGACGGCGATGGAGGAATTTTTCGGCGTAGTCCCCTGCACGCTGATGAGCATGATGTCCAACAACCTGATGCCCAGCGCCTGCGAAACGGACATGATTGGAATGATCGGTATGTACGTGCTTCAACTCGCCGCCGGCGAGCCCAGCGCCATCGTGGATTGGAACAACAATTACGGCGAAGATCCGGACAAGGCGGTGATCTTCCACTGCTCGAACCTGCCCAAACACTTTTTTGAGGATTTCAAAATGGATTTTCAGGAAATCATCGCGGGCTCGGTGGGAAAGGCCAACACTTTTGGAACGGTGGTCGGCACGCTGAAGGCCGGCCCATTGACTTATTGCCGCGTTTCGACGGACGACCTGCACGGCAAGCTGCGCGCCTATTGCGGCGAGGGCGAAATCACCTCCGACAAACTGCAAAGCTTCGGCGGTTACGGTGTGGTGAAGATCCCCAGCCTGCAAGCGCTCCTACAATACGTCTGCAAACACGGGTACGAACACCACGTGGCGGTTAATCGCAGCCATTATGGCCGCGCCGTCGCCGATGCTTTGGGAAATTACAAGGGCTGGGAAATCCACCACCACGGAGCTTAGGTGGGTCGATTTGCTTTTTGATCTTTCCAGTGATAGAATAGCCTTCTGCTCGACGCTTCTTTGGAGATCGTTCTTATGCAAAGCTGTTATCCGCTTACCCGTTGTCCTTCCTGCAAAAAGGCGTTTCGAATGGAAATCTCGCGATTGGCCGGCCTGCCGCCAAATTTGGGACAGGCGGTTTGTCCTCATTGCGGCCTGAAATTCCAGCGCTTTGACCCCCAGTATTTAAAGGGGGCGGCTGCGGGAATCAACGCCCCTCGCGCCAGTGCTCAATAAGGCTGACAGATTTCCGGCAGGCCCTTGCACCCTTTTGGCCTCGCACTGAATCCCTGTAATGGGGTGCGGGCAGCAGGGATGAAAAAATATCGCGCAAATCCCGTGAAATTTTGTTGCAGTGAGGAACCGCGCCGAAACCCGGTCGCTCGACGTGGGGGATTTCTTGCTTGTGTAGGGCGGGGCGCCGAAAAAATGGATCTCGCAGGCTCTTCGAGCCGCGGCGGCGCTCCCTGGCGAGTCCTCGGGGTTCAGGCCGTTCTTATCGTTGGGATCGCAATCTTCTTTACGTTTTATCTCCCCCACCGCACGCGCGTTATGGCTCAGCGCGCAGTTGTCAACCGCGAGCAGAAGATCAATGAATTCTTCAAGAATTCAGTGGCGGAGGATTCAACGCTCCAAATTTCAGTCCCCATAGACGGCGAAGTCGTGACACGGCACCCGCAGAAGCTGACCGTCTCCTTGTCGCCGCAGGCGGTCGAATCTCAACTCGGCGCGCCGACCATTTCCACCACGGACTTCCGTGGAGGCGAGCACTTGACGTGGATGGGAACCACCCACAAGCTTGTCGCTTCATTTAATAATGGCAGCCTCTATTGCCTCACACTCGAGGACCGCACGACCGGACACGGCGTGATGGTCTACCAGTCCCCCGATTCCTGGCATCCTTATTGAAACAGGGCAGTTGGCGGTCGGCAGTTGGCAGTAAGCTGCTGGCGCTAATCTGCGCCCATCGGATCTTGCCTCCAACAACGAATGACCTGCCAGCGCCGCTAATCTTTAGCAGTAAGGAGGTAAATCTTTGCTTCGGTGAAGAGATTGAACAACACCGGATCGAGAAGTTTGGATTTCACTTCATCGCCAATGATGGTGAGGGCGCGTTCCACGGGAACTGCGCGCTTATAGGGGCGGTCGCGCGCCGTGAGCGCGTCGTAGATGTCGGAAATGGTCATCATTTTTGACTGAAATGGAATATCTTCCGACTTCATATGGTAGGGATATCCCGAGCCGTCGAGTTTTTCGTGATGCGCCCGCGCGATCTCGGGAATGCGCTTCAGTTCCTTGGTCCAGGGAATCTGACTTAGGAATCGGAAGCTGTGAATGAC
>JASHSC010000545.1 GCA_030036915.1 Terriglobia bacterium | reverse complement strand
GAGACCGGAGCGACAGCGGGCGGACAGATTGCCGCCACCTCGCCCTCCGGAAGCAATCAGTTTCACGGTGGCGCATTTGAGTTTGTTCGCAATGATATCTTTGACGCGCGAAGCTTCATCGACCCCAGCAAGCCGCCCTTTCGCTTGAATCAATTCGGCGGCAGCCTGGGCGGGCCAATCGCTCGTGACAAAACTTTCTTCTTTGGCGCCTATGAGGGTTATCGCCAGATTTTGGGACAGACTCTTCTGGGTTTTGTCCCCACCGAAGCCTTCCGGCAGCAGGTGGCGGCGGCTTCTCCCATTTTGCAACCTGTGCTGAACGCCTATCCGGCCGGCTCGACAGCGGTCGCCGGCAGTCCGGCTGCGGCAGAGTACGTGGGGTATGGCCGCCAGCTCGGCAACGAGGATTCCGGGATGATGCGGGTCGACCACAATTTTTCCCAGAAAACCACGGCATTCTTTCGGCTCAACATCGATCGGGCGGTAAGCGACGTTCCGCTTGCCACCTCGGGGCAATATCTGGCCGACCGGGAGGTGCTGAATTCATCCCCGGAAAACGCCGCACTCGAGCTGATGCACATCTTTTCCGCAGGATTGATCAATGAGGCAAAGTTCGGATTCAACCGCAGCACCGCGGACACCAGCGACGTCAATCAGACAGGGTCACTCTACACGTTCTCGGTTCCGGGCTTTACGACCTTAAACAACAATCGGGTGAGCATCGGCGCCGGCAATACTTTCGCCGGGATCGACAACCTCACGAAGGTTAGAGGACGGAACGTCATCAAGGCCGGAATTGAGATTCGGCGCATTCAGATGAACCAGGGCAAGACTGCCAGTGGGACCATCTCTTACGCATCCACAGCCGCTTTCGAGGCGAACGAAGTGAACACCGCCAAGTATACACAGGCCGAGCCCATCAACGGCCTGCGCAAATTCGCCTATTTCGCCTACTTTCAGGATGAATTCAAGTGGCGCCCGGATTTCGTGGTTAACGTGGGCGCGCGTTACAGTTTCTTCAACATCTTTCACGAGATTTATGGGCGCCCCGACCCATTTGATTTCAACACCTGCGGACCGGCTGGCTTCTGCGGAGTGGGTGCGAGTTTTGGCCAGCCGACCTACCGCGACCTCGACCCCCGCATCTCGATCGCCTGGGCGCCCGCCTGGCTTGCAGGGAAAACGGTCATTCGCTCCGGCTTTGGGACCTATCATCAAGATGGCCAACTCGATGACCAGAACGTTCCCGAGGGCAATGAAGTGGCGAGCTTTTCGCTTTCGAGCATAACTACGCCGGGTCTGACTTATCCGATCACCCCTTTTCTGGGGGATGTCACCGGCGTCATCTCGCCTTCCGCGATGGATCGCCGCCGCAAGGACATGTATGTGACGCAGTGGGGATTTTCGCTTCAGCAGGCTCTGCCCGACTCGGTGGTAGGGACGATCGCATACGTCGGGAGCAAAGGGACTCACCTGCTGACGCTGTCTTACGTCAACGTACTCGATCCCCTCACCGGGGAGCCGCCCTATCCGCAATTCGGGCAAATGTCCTGGCGCGGCAACCAGAGCAACAGCACCTATGAGGGCCTGGCACTGGGTTTGCAACGCGCCTTTCATCGAGGCCTGCTTTTCTCGCTGAACTACACCTGGGCACACGAGCTGGATGACGGCTCGATGGGCAGCGGTGACGGCGACTCGCTGACGCCGGAAATCGTGGCTTGCCGAGCCTGTGATAAGGCCAGCGGCATCTGGGACGTTCGGCAAGTGGTGAACGCCAGCATGATTTACGAGCTGCCTTTCGGAATCGGCAAACCCTTTTTGAACCAGCCCGGACCATTGCGCAAATTGTTTGGTGCCTGGCAGGTGGCTACGATTTTCGCCGCGCACACCGGTTTCCCCGTCAATGTGACGGTGGATCGTTCAAGCGCTGCAGTTCCGGACGGCAACACTAACAATCAGCGCCCCAACCGGATTCCGGGAGTCTCGCTGACCCCTCCCGGCGGAGCGACGCCTTCCGATTGGATTAATCTTGCCGCCTTCTTCGTACCCGCGAACGGCACCTTTGGCAATGCCGGGAGGGATATTGCCTGGGGACCAGGTCTGTGGCAGGCGGACTTCGGCGCAAGCAAACGCATTGCCCTCACCGAGCGTTATCAGCTTCAATTTCGCGCAGAGGCTTTCAACATCTTCAATCGCGACCAGTTCGGCGCACCGCTTTCAGACTATTCGCAGGGGCCGGGCGAGTTCGGCGTCATCACTCAGCCGGTCAACACGACCCCTGTGGGCGGGGGAACGCCACGCCAGATTCAATTCGCTCTGCGACTCGAGTTCTGATCCACAATTAACAATGAATATCCTGCTTTCATCGTATCGAAGGACCCCTCCCCCCAACTCCCCTCCCCCTCTTCCCTCTCCCTCGGGGAGAGGGAAGAGGGGGAGAAGGGGTGATAGGGTGAGGGATTTCTTCGTGGTGGTGGCGGTCAGGCCACTTTGAGGGCCAGCCACCGCAAAGCCTCCGGCTTCGCCGGAGGATGATTACAGGGTGACTTCTAAGGGCGCAAGTCCCCGCGAGAAGCCGCAATTAAGTCATGCTAAAATGCCATTCGCGATCTACGCCAACTGCGGCTCGGCAACACACAACCCTACGTGAGGCAACATGAGCGTCAGTACCAGCGTTGACTTGAAGCTTTACCCCGCCTACGCCTTCGAGACCATGATCGAGGAATTAAGCACTGCCCTCCTGCGCCTGGGAATGCGCTTCGAACCAAGTGACGCGGGCCGCGTACTTCAGGGCGAGGGTGAGGTCGGTCGCGTAGTCCGCTGGCAGCCCCCCGAGGCGATTTCCATCGAATGGCATGGCGCGGACTGGGAGCCTACGAAGGTTAGCTCCATGGAATTGCGCTTTGAGCCGATTGTGGGCGGCACGCGGGTTACCCTTGAAAATCCCGAATGGGCCAAATTCGTGGGCGACGAAGCGCAGGAACTGGCGGGGTGGTTCGCGAGCGAGGCCGCCGCACCTCTGCTTGCCGCCATGGCGCCCCGGCGCTTCGGCGACTGGTTCACGGACCGCAAGGCGCGGCGCCCCTCCGGAAGGCAATCCCGCGACACTTATCGCGATCCGATCTACCATCGGCCTAATTTCAAGGTCATTCTAGGCGCCCTTAACCTCCAGCCGCATGATTACCTGGTGGAGGTGGGCTGCGGGGGCGGAGCGTTCCTCCACGACGCGCTCAAAAGTGGTTGTCGGGCCGCTGCGATCGACCACAGCTCGGAAATGGTGAAAGTGGCGAGCGAGGCCAACCGCGAGGCGATTGCCCAACACCGCCTGGAGATTCGCGAGGGCGATGCAAGTCTGCTACCCTTCGCTTCCGGTGTCTTTACCTGCGCGGTGATGACCGGGGTTTTCGGTTTTATCGCCGACCCCCTCCGAGCTCTTTCCGAAATCCGGCGCGTTCTCGCCCCCGGCGGCTGATTGGCGCTCTTCACCGCCTCGGACGCCATGCGCGGAACGCCCGCAGCGCCCGAGCCCGTGGCCTCCCGATTGCACTTCTACAAGGAACATGAGCTTGAAGATATGGCCCGCGAAGCCGGATTCGCTGAAGCTCACGTCGAGCACCCGGACTTTGAACCCATCGCCCGAGAAGTCGGAATCCCCGAGGAATACCTTGAGTTATTCAAGGGGAGCGCGGGTGGGCAGCTTTTGCTGGCGAGGAAGTAGCTCGGAATCTCAAATCTCAAAGTAGAATTTGCAACGTTTGCCTTTCCGGGCACGCGCTTGGGCTTAAGAGGCTGTTGAAAAGCGCCTCAACGCTATCATTCTGAGCGTAGCGAGGAACCTCGCCCTGTATTTTCAATGGCTTGCGAGATCCTTCGTTGCCTGCTGCTGCCCAGGATGGTAACTTTGGGAGGTTATTCTGCAGCCTCCTAAACCCAGAAGAAAAAAAATCATTAAAACGGCCTTATAGGCCTAAAGTTTCCCTCGCGTCCCGCCGATACAGCAATTGAGGTCATAAGGAGGCATATTATGAGAGTTGATGGTCCCCTTCCGCTCCCTGAAAGTACGCAAACGACCGGGGTCACGCGCTCCGGGTCGACTGGCCAGTCGAGCAGCACGGTTTCCGTCAACTCCGGGCCGGACCAGGCGCAACTTTCAGTCGACGGTCAAACCATCCAGGCATTGCAGGCCAGCCTTGGCCAACTTCCGGAAGTGCGCCAGGAACAAGTCGAGTCGCTTCGGCAGGCAGTGGGCAGCGGTAAATATCAAGTTTCCGACCAGCAACTGGGCGATGCCATGGGATCGGAGCTGCTGGGCGCGCAGCTTCAATTGAGTTAGAGGCGGGGAGGACGGGTTTATGGACGACCTGGCTCCTGCGGCAACGCAACGCACCTCCGATGATGGAGGACGGGTGCGGGAAGACCGGCTTGCAGTGCGGAAGAAAGCCGCGAAAAAGGTGCCGCCGCCTCCACCAAAGTCCCCGTCCAAGACGGAAGTCGCCGTCGACCCCGCGGCGGACCACCTGCTCGACATTTTGGCATAGACATGAAACGCGAAGTGCAACAGTACCTGGAATTGCTCGAAAAACGTCTAGCGACGCTCCGTCTGCTGGCCGCCGACCTGGACGCGAGCCGTTCGGCCTACGTCACGCTTGATTTGCGCCTAATGCACCAGCACATCGCGCGCCAGGAGAACCTGTGCACAGAAATCCGCCTGCTGGATACGGAGCTGCAAAGGATGAAGGAGAAGCTTCGCACCTTGGCCGTTGCGGGCGAAATGCCCACAACTCTCAGCGAGCTCGAGGCGCAGCTTGATCCTGCCTCGGCGCGCCAACTCCACTTGCTGCTGGGAGGACTCAAGGCAATTCAGTCGGATGTGCACCGGCTCAGCCGGGTTCATTCCGAACTCCTCCGCCGCTCCCGCCGCTCGGTGAACGTCCTGATGAATTTCCTCGCTCACTATTCCGGGACGTACCCGACCCGTCTGACACAAACCAAGGGAGCAGCCTTCAGCGCGATGGTGAAATAGCATATGTCCAGCCTTTTCGGAACCATGTCCACGGCGCTCCAGTCTCTGCTGACCCAGCAGGGCGCGCTCGAGGTGACGGCCAACAACATCGCCAATGTCAACACGCCGGGCTACTCGCGCGAAGTGCCGATTTTCGAGGAGAGCCCGCCCACGCTCGTCGGCAACACCGAGGTGGGTACGGGCGTCACGCTGGCCAGCGTGGAAAGCGTTCGAGACAATATCCTCAATCTTCGCATCGATCA
>JASHSC010000544.1 GCA_030036915.1 Terriglobia bacterium | reverse complement strand
GAGGATGCATCACCCGGACCCGGGGTTGGTTTTTTCACCGGGCGAGCAGCCCGACATCGTCCTGTACCAGAAAGCGACGCACGAAATCTCCCACGGGCGATATGAGGTGGGACGATTGACTCTGCAAACGCTCATCAATACCTATCCGGACAGTGAATATCTTTCCAAGGCCAAGCTGGCGATTGCGAATTCGTACTATGACGAAGGCGGAGTCTCCGGATTGACCCAGGCTGAAGCGGAGTACAAGGATTTCATCACTTTCTTCCCCACGGCGCCGGAGGCGCCTGAGGCGCAGTACCGCGTGGGCATGGCGCATTTCCGCATGCTGGCCAAAGCTGATCGCGACCAGACCGAGGGGGAACTAGCGGAGGCGGAATTCAAGGAATTCCTGCTGAAGTATCCCGACAGCCCGCTCATCACGCAAGTCAAAGGGCGCTTGCGGGAAACGCAGGAAGTGTTGGCCGAAGGGGAATACTACACCGCCGATTTTTATTACCTGCATGGTGCCTACCGCGCGTCGAAATCCCGCTTCGAGGAGATTGTTGACAACTACCCGAACTATAGTGGCGGGGACGGTGCGCTCTATTACCTAGGCCAGAGCCTTGAACACCTGAGACAAGGAAATCAGGCGGTAGTTTACTATTCCCATGTGATCACGGATTTCCCCCTCAGTCCTCTCGTTCCGCAAGCCAAGGAGCGTTTGACGGCCTTAAAGGCTCCCATACCTCACCCCACGCGCGCCATGCTAGCCCGTGCGGAGGCGGACGCCACTCATCACGTTGATAAATCCTGGATGGATAAGGTCGTGGACTTAATGTCCCCATCACCGGATATGAGCCAAACGCTCTATGGGCCTGTGCATCTTGGACAAACCGGCAGTGGAATTGAGGCTGCCAAGACCCCGCAGACCGGTGCTCCCATCGGGAATACAATCGTGGCGACACCTGTGAACGAAAAGAGCCTGGAGCCCGGGAAGCCGGCGGAGCCCGCCACGCCTCCCAATAATGACAATGGCGGCGCCAAGGAAAATCCTCCCCCTGCAAGTTCAAATAGCGCCGTTGGAAACGCTAGTCCGAGTGCCGCCTCTTCAGGCCAGAACGGCCAGAGCGGCGCCCCTAAGAATACGACCCCGGCCACAGGTACTAATAGCGAAAACGCAAAGCCAGCCGAGAATTCTTCAAACACCGCCCAATCGGACCCTTCCAAGGCTGCCGCCCCCGCTAAGAAAAAGGGTAAGCTTCATATTCTTAAGAAAATCGTCGACCCATTTTAGATCTCCCCACAGCCTGATATCGGGCCGTATTGAGTCCGTGAACCGACAAAAACCCACGATAGGTTCCCAGGCCTAGGCGGGAGCGATTGCGCAACCATTGACTTTCCAATCAGTTGCGCCTTGACATCTCAATGGTGTCGTGGTATTTGTCTGTGAATTCGCGATTGGCGCTAAAAAGGAGAGTCCAGTGGGTCGGATTGTTCTGGTCGCCGATGACAGTCCCTCCATCCAGAAGAAGGCGGTTGGAATACTGAAGGGTGAGGGATTTGACATTGAAACCGTTTCCAACGGTGTGGCGGCGATTAAACGTTTGGCGGTCCTTCACCCCGTTGTTGTTCTTGCCGACGTTTCGATGCCCGGCCGGGATGGCTACGAGGTCTGCGATTTCGTAAAGAAGTCGGTGGAACTTGCCCACGTGCCGGTCCTTCTCGTCGCCAGCGATATGGAGCCCTACGACGAGGCTCGCGGCGCGCACGTGAAGGCTGACGGGATCATCAAGAAACCATTTGACCCGCAGGAACTGATTTCGTTGGTTGTGAAATTTGCCGATGAGTGCGAAGCTGCGGCGCCCACTATGGCGATGCCGGCAGCCGCCCCTCCTGCTCCTCCAGCACCTGCCCCGGAGTTTGCGATCTCCGATGAGACGCCGGAGGAAGCCGCGCCTGCGCCACCGCCCGCACCCGATTTTTCTGCGTCTTCTGAGGGGGTTGCCTTCGCTGAGCCCGCGGCCGAAGAACCACCAGCTTATCCGAGCGAGCCGCAGCCGGTCGCAACCGAGGGGCAATACACGGCCCCACAACCTGAGGCGGAGGCCATACCCGAGCCCTCCGTCGCCGCCGAATATGCGGGGCCTGCAGCAGTTCCCGAAGCGCAAAGTGCCCCTGTAGAGGAAATTCCCCTGACTCATGAGGAGCCCATTGAGCCCGGCCCTGCTCCTGAGCCGCCGATTGCATCGTCGTATCTCGAAGGGCTGGAAGCCATAAGCTCGGAGCCGGTCTTCATTGAGGAGCAATCAGCTCCCGCTGCCGACCCTGCACAAGCGCCGGAGGAAGTCCGCACCATGATCTTCCGCGCTCCGTTGGAAATCGCCGAGCCGATTTTGAAAGACGAAACCGCTCCTGCACCCCCAGCGCCTGAACCTGAATCTGGGCCGCCCGTCGCGGCGGAGCCGCAATTTGAAGAGCCGGCATCCGCCGAACCACCTAAAGTTTCTGTTGAGGAACCTCCGGAGCCCATCCATCATACTCCTGCGGTTACTGCGACGAGTCTGGATAGTTTCTCTCTGGATGATGCCACGGCCGGGCAGGTGCACTTTGCCTCGCGCACGGCGGAAACTCCTGCCGCAGAGACAACCCCCCCCGAAGAAGCGCCGGTTGCAGAGTCACTTCCACCCGAGCCCGTGCCTGAAGCGGTTGCAACGGAGGCTGCTCAGGAGCCCGCGCCGGAAGCTGTGTCGGCCGAGGCCCCCGTCGAGGCAGCGCCTCCCTTGCCGTTTGACTGGAATTTGGTGTACACGGTCGTCCACAAAGTCGTCTCAAAGATGTCTCCGCCCGCCTTGCCCATGGAAGCTGTAGAGGAAATGGCCCGGCGGCTTGCCGAGGAAATCGCCACCGAAATCACCACTGAGTCGGCACAGCCCCAGCCGTAATCATTTCCTTTTCACGCACCCAAGAATCAATTTGTCGAGTGGTGGTACAGATAGAAAATTAAGTGTAGGGGCACCCCTTGCGGGTGCCCTCCCGGCATCGCAGAGCCGAAGGGCAGGGGCAAGCCCTGCCCCTACGAAGCTCAAACTGTACTACTTCCGTTTGCTGCGGAAGTTTGACTCACTTCTACGCTGCCGGTATATTTAATTCATATCCAACTCTGAGGTGCTGATTCAGGAGAAGGTTCTTTTGGAAGCCGAAATCCCCAAGGTATATTCGCCCGAAAACATCGAACCACGCTGGGCCCGCTTCTGGGTTGAACAAAATCTCTATCGACCAGCTAACGATGATGCGCGCCCGCCCTTTTGCCTGACGATTCCCCCGCCCAACATCACCGGCTCGCTGCACATGGGGCACATGCTGGAACACACGGAAATTGACATTCTGATGCGCTGGCATCGGATGCACGGCCGAAACGTGCTGTGGCTGCCCGGTACGGATCACGCCTCCATTGCCACGCAGATGATTGTGGAACGCGAGTTGGGCCGCGAAGCTCTGCCCACTGCGGAAGGACCCCAGGCGCAAAGCACCTGGCAGCGCGAGGGCCAGCGGCTTCGGCGCGAAATGGGGCAGGAAAAATTCATCCAACGCTGCTGGCAATGGAAGGAAAAAAATGGTGGGACGATTCGCAGACAGATGGAGCGATTGGGCACATCCGTGGATTGGACGCGAAACCGCTTTACCATGGACCCCGCCTACTCGCGGGCGGTGGCGGAGGTTTTTATAAAGCTCTATCACGAGAACCAGAAGTACGACGACAAGCTGATCTACCGCGATAATTACATCATCAATTGGTGCCCGCGCTGCGGCACAGCGGTCTCCGACCTCGAGGTCGTTCACGAAGATCGCCCAGGCCACCTTTGGTACATCCGCTATCCTTTTGAAGACGGTGAGGGTCATATTATCGTGGCGACCACTCGCCCGGAAACCATGCTGGGTGACACGGCAGTGGCCGTCAATCCCGCCGACACTCGTTATCAATCGGCGCTGGGTCGCAAAATCGTGCTGCCTTTGGTTAAACGAATCATCCCCGTAATTGCCGATGATTTTGTTGACCCGAAGTTCGGGACAGGCGCCGTAAAGGTTACGCCAGCGCACGATCCCAACGATGCCGCAATCGGTTTGCGACACGGTCTCGCGGTGATCAAGATTATCAACGAGAGAGCGGAAATTGACCCGGTCTTTGCCTCGTCGTCCCCGGGCGCGAGCTCCTATAGCGGCATGGATCGATTTAAAGCGCGCAACAAGATTGTAGAAGACCTGCGCGCCGCCGGTCTGCTGGAGAAGATCGAAGATTATCCTCTGAGCGTGGGAACCTGCCAGCGCTGCAAGACAGTTCTGGAGCCCCTGCTCTCCATGCAGTGGTTCATGCGCATGAAGCCTCTTGCAGCCCCCGCCATTCGCGTCGTCGAGGAAGGTCAAGTCCGAGTCGTCCCGGAAAATTACAAGAAGATCTACCTCGACTGGATGAACAAAATCCACGATTGGTGCATTTCCCGCCAGCTTTGGTGGGGCCATCGCATCCCCGCTTGGTACTGCGCGCAATGCGGCACGGATCCCGGGATGGAAATCGTTCAGGTGGACGAACCCGAGCGCTGCCCGCTTGGCCATGGCGGCCCGTTCCACCCTGACCCCGACGTTCTCGACACCTGGTTCAGCTCCGGCCTTTGGCCCTTCGCCACAATGGGCTGGCCGGAGGAGACCGCCGACCTTCGGCGGTTTTATCCCAACAACCTGATGATCATGGGTTTTGACATCCTGTTCTTCTGGGGCGCGCGCATGATCATGCTGGGATTGAAATTCATGAAGGATGTTCCGTTCCGCGAACTCTACATCCATGCGCTGGTGCGCGATGCCGAGCGGCAAAAGATGTCGAAGACCAAGGGAAACGTGCTCGATCCGCTGGAAGTCACCGAAAAATACGGCACCGACGCCGTGCGATTTGCGCTGGCCATCAGCGCGGCACCGGGTACCGACATCGCCTTCTCCGAAGACAAGGTTGAATCCTATCGCGCCTTCGCCAATAAGATTTGGAATGCCGGCCGTTTTCTGCTGATAAATCTCCAGAAGGTGCCCGATACCCACCGTGCGCAATTGGCGCAGGCGCTGGAGCCGATTCCCAGCCTGGGGTTTGAGCCTGTGGCCGCTGGTGAGCGCCTAGTCCTTGCCGATCGTTGGATCTTCTCGCGCCTTGCGACCGTGACGCGGGAGATCGATGCCGCCCTCAAGGATTATCGTTTCCACGAGGCGGCTTTCACCATCTACCACTTTTTCTGGCATGAGTTCTGCGATTGGTACGTGGAATGGGTCAAGCCGGAAATCACGCGCCCGGCCGAGGGAGAAAAAGTTTCGCCGACGTGGATCAACCTGGCCCGCGTTTTTGAGGCGTCGCTCCGCCTGCTCCATCCCTTCATGCCGTTTATTACCGAAGAGCTTTGGCACCTACTTCCGCACTCCAAGCCCGGCCCGTCAATTTCGCTAATGGAATTTCAAGTGGTCGACGGTCGCATGGACGACGGGATTTCGGTAAAAGAGTTTAGGACGCTCATGACTTTGCTTACCTCCGTGAGAATGGAAAAGGCTGAAGAGGGGCTGCACGAATCAAAGCTAGCCATGAAACTAAGAGTCGAGGATTTGGGAAAGCTCAAACTTTTTCGCGGTCACCAAGAGAGCATCATGAGGTTAGGTGGAGTGTCGGCCATAATGTTTGAACATGGCCCCATTATGCCTGGGGGGAAGGGGCTAACGGATTTGGATGAAAGATGGCAATTTGAATTCCCTACGCCCGAGCCCACTACAATTGATATTGGCGAAGCACGCCTACGCCTTACGCGAGACCAGGAAAGGATCGAAAAGTCCCTCGCGCAGGTGCGCGGGCAGCTTAGCAACCAGGAATTTCTGGCGCGCGCTCCCCGCGAGATCGTGCGCGGCGCCGAGCACCGGCTCAAAGAACTCGAAGAGCAATTGAAGAAAGTCTTGGATTCCCTGGAAAGGCTGGGTTGAATCGTGGGCGGCTACCTGAGCCCGTCGAGCGCAAACGTCTCTGAGGGGACCCTTGACTTCTCGTCCGCGGAAATTACCAATCTCATTGATCGTGCCCTGGCGGAGGACGTTGGCCGAGGCGATTTGACGAGTCTCGTAACTCTGGACGGCGACAGCAAGGCAAAGGGCACGTTTAACAGCAAGCAGCGGCTGGTGGTGGCGGGTTTGCCCCTGGCGCGAAAGGTCTTTGAAGCTCTTGACCCCTCACTTGAGTGGCAAGGCGCAGTCGAAGATGGATCGGAAGTCGCCGCCGGCACTCCGCTGGCTTCGATTTGCGGAGCCGCGGGTTCGCTCTTAACAGGCGAGCGTGTGGCGCTGAATTTTCTTCAGCACCTGAGCGGCATTGCCACGTTCACTCTTCGGTTGAAGGGAATTTTGACCGGGACACGCGCGCTGATTCTTGATACGCGCAAAACCACGCCCGGGCTGCGCAGTCTGGAAAAATACGCGGTGCGCGCCGGGGGTGGAACCAATCACCGCATGCGCCTGGACGATGGGATTCTGATCAAGGGGAATCACCTGCGACTGGCGGGTAGCATCCGTGCCGCAGTCGCGCGCGCCCTTCGCGGCCGCCCCGAGGGTTTCCGCGTGGAGGTGGAGGTCACATCGCGCGCGGAATTGAATGACGCCATCCAGGCTGGCGCAGACGGCGTGCTGCTTGATAATATGTCGCCCGCGGAAGTCCACGAATGTGTGCAGTTCGTCGCAGGACGTGTGCGAGTGGAGGTTTCGGGAGGAATCGACGCCGCCAACATTCGCGCATATGCGGAGGCCGGCGCCGATTACATCTCCGTCGGGGCCCTCACGCACTCAGCCCGCGCGGCTGACATTAACTTTCGCATCGCTCCGATCTGAACCTCTTAAATTCACATGGTCACCGGTAGCACAGATCGCAGAATCGACAAGTTGATTCATCTCTTGGTGAAGAACGCAACAGTGGTGGTTCCGGGGCCGAAGATCGCTTCGGAAATCGGCGTAACGCGGGTGAAGGTGTGGGAGTGGGTTGAGAACTTGCGCCTGCTGGGCGTGGAAATTCGCGGCGTACGCGGCGAGGGATATCAACTTGTTACCATTCCGGACATCCTCGCGCCCAGCCTGCTCCGAGCGGAGCTCGACGATTTTCCCCTGGGGCGCCGCATCGTACATTACTTTCGCACGGATTCCACCAACGCTGTGGCGCTCAAACTCGCGGCGGAAGGCGCTGAGCACGGAACTGTCGTGCTGGCGGAGGAGCAAACGGCGGGGCGCGGCCGCTTGGGCCGTGCCTGGTATTCGGAAAGATTCAGTGGAATTTACATGTCGGTCATTCTGCGGCCCCCACTCTCTCCCGCCGCCGCTCCTGTGCTCACCTTGATGGCGGGCCTCGGCGCGCAGAAGGCTGTGAACGACGTCACCGGGCTCAATGCGGACATTCGCTGGCCGAACGATTTGCTGGTGAAGGGAAGAAAGGTCTGCGGGATTCTCACGGAGATGAGCGCTGAACTCGACCGCCTGCATGCCGTGGTGCTGGGCTTGGGAATGAACGTCAATCACAGCCGCATGCCCGTGGAACTGGAAAACAGCGCCAGTTCGCTGCGCATGGAAGCCCATCACACTGTTTCTCGCGTCCAGGTCTTCGCCGCATTGATCCGCGAAATTGAGCGGCACTACCAGTTGTTGCTCAAGAAAGGGAACAAGGCGATTACCGAACGCTGGGAAGGCGCTTCCACCTTTGCTCACGGCAAGCGCGTTTGCGTGCTGACTTCGGCGGGCGTGGCGGAAGCCACCACTTGCGGTCTCGACCCGAGCGGTGCCTTGCGAGTTCAGTTCGACGATGGTCGAAAGGAATCCCTGGCGGCTGGCGAGGTTCTGGAAGTGAAGTAGAGGATTTCTCGCTTGAGTTGGCCGCGCTCGCACCGTGATAAGATTTCTGCGGCGTCGCCTCGTTGGGTTTTAGTGCGGCCGCCGATGATTAAATTGGCCCTGGAAGCATCGATGGAAAACCCGAACCACACGATTCTGGTCATCGACGTTGGAAACACGAACACCGTCCTTGGTTTTTACCAAGGCGCAACCCTGCGCGCACTGTGGCGGCTGGCCACCAGTCGAGAGCGGACGGTGGACGAGTACGGCATCTTGATTAACAACCTGTTCACTCTGGAGAAACTTTCCGTCTCGGACGTAAGCGGAATGATAATTGCGAGCGTGGTGCCGCCGTTGAATTTCGCGCTGGCGGAGATGGCGCGAAAATATTTCAAAATGGAGCCGCTCTTCGTGGGGCCGGGAACGCGAACCGGCATGGCGATTCTCGTGGATACCCCGCAGGAGATGGGAGCCGACCGCGTTGCGGACGCCGTGGCCGCGTTCGACAAATACGGCGGACCTTGCATTGTGGTGGATTTCGGGACCGCAATCACCTTTGATTGCATTTCGCCGAAGGGTGAGTATCTTGGCGGCGTGATCATGCCGGGAATCGGCATCGCTGCAGAGGCGTTATTTGAACGCACCGCCAGGCTGCCGCGCGTGGAATTCCGCGAGCCGGAACAAGTGATCGGTACCAATACCATCAGCCACATTCAGTCCGGACTGTTCTACGGCGTCGTGGATGCGGTGGACGGCATGCTGGACCGCCTCTGCGCGGTGATGGGGAAGCAGACCAAAGTCATCGCCACGGGCGGCCAGGCGCCGCTGATTGTTGGCGCTTCGAGGCACAAGCCCACACTCGACTCTTCACTCACCCTGGATGGTCTGCGCCTCATCTACTATCGGAATCAAGCCCCCAAGCGCCACAAATAGGTTCCCGAGCGTGGAAAACTACTTCAACTACTTCACAGAAATCGAAGAGCAGTTCCGCAAATGCCGTTCGGAGCCGGTCCTCCTTTCCCCGCTCGATTGGGCACTCATTGAATCCTGGAAAGATCAGAGCTTTCCGCTGGCGGCTGTGCTGGTGGGGATCGAGCGCGCATTCGAGAAATTCAAGAACCGAAAGTGCACCTATCGCAAGGTGAACACCTTGGCGTATTGTTCGCAGGAGGTTTACCGCGCGGTCGAGGAATCGCACTCCGCCGCGGCGCAGGGAGGAATCGCCGCCACGCCTGCGCACGACCAGCCCGCTCCGTTCACAGCGGAAGAGGTGTCGCGTTTTTTCCATCGCTGCGCCGCCGCGGTCGAAAACGCCGCCCATCGCGCGAATGAACAGGGGCGCAAGGTCCTGACGGAGGAACTAGTGGAAAGCTGCGCCGCTCTCCAA
Organism: Terriglobia bacterium; assembly: GCA_030036915.1. GTDB lineage: Bacteria > Acidobacteriota > Terriglobia > UBA7540 > UBA7540 > Bog-366. The sequence continues at coordinate 1,368 of JASHSC010000544.1, read as the reverse complement.
ACGCTCGGCGCAAGCATTCCACCCATTGCGACGGCTTATCTGGAGGAGTTGGAAAGAAATCTAACTGTACTGGAAGAGAAATTGCACGCTTCGCTGCTGCGCGGCACTCCCGTGGAGGAATTGGCGCGATTGCGCACGGAGGTGGATCGCGGCCTTGCAGCCTACCGGCGCAGGATGACTGCCGCGGAGGTGGACCTGCTCGAACGGCAGTTCCTAAAGAACCGGTTGCTGGAGCATTACAAAATCCCGCGTTTGAGTCTGTTTTATATGTAGGGGCCATCTGCTGATGTCTTCGCCTTTCGAATTTTCACCGGTCAAGTTGGTTTATGGCGGCGATGCGCTTGGCTTCCATGCCGGACGCACGATTCTTGCGCCGCGGCTTCTGCCGGGCGAACGTGCCGAAGTAGAAGAGGTCCGTCGGCAAAAAGGCGTGGTCCGTGCGCGGCCTCTGCGCATTATCGAGCCATCACCCGAGCGTATCAAACCATTCTGCGCCTATTTCGGCAGTTGTGGCGGTTGTGACTATCAGCATCTGCCCCATGAGGCACAAGTCAAAACAAAGGTGGGAATTCTTCGCGAGACGCTTCGCCGTTTGGGAAAAGTGAATTGGGAAGGAGACATTCCTGCGCATACAGGCCCCCCGTGGAATTTTCGCAATCAGGCGCGACTCAAAGTGGGAACGAATCCGGGAGGCGCACCGGCGCTGGGATTCTACGAAGCGGAGTCCAACCGCCTGATTCCGATTGATGCCTGCCCGATACTTTCTCCGCGCCTGAATGCGGTGCTCACGGCAATGCGCAGCGAGCCCTGGATCAGCGCCCTCGCGCGCTGCCGGGAAGTGGAAGTCATGGCAGACGATCGCGATGAAAAGGTCATGCTCACTTTTGCCGGGAGTTGGGATGCTCAGGAGGGTGATTCGCTTGCACAAAGACTGTTGGCGGAAGTCGAAGGAATTCGAACGGTGGCGCTCCCGCGCGATTCCGGAGTGAGCATCTTTGGTGAATCTCATCTTGCCTATCATGTGGGAGGCTTCGCCTATCGCGTCAGCCCGACTTCGTTTTTTCAGAGCGCACGATTTCTGCTTGCCGAGATGGTGAACGGAATCGCTTCAGGAGAATCGGGTGACGTGGCGATAGACCTTTTCGCCGGCGTAGGGTTGTTCACGCTGCCGTTGGCGAAGCGGTTTGAACAAGTGATTGCGGTCGAATCACATCCGCAAGCTGCCTCGGATCTCGCGGCCAATGCCGGCGCCACAAGCCGCAAGAATATTCGGACCATCGCGGCGACCACATTCGACTTCCTGCGCCGTTGCGCGCAGATGGAACCTGACCTTGTGGTGATGGACCCTCCGCGCGCCGGCGTCGGCGT
>JASHSC010000054.1 GCA_030036915.1 Terriglobia bacterium | reverse complement strand
CGTGGCGGGTGAAAACTGGTCGGAAGCCGTCACCGAATTTCACATTGTCGGCGGACTGCACCCGGACTTGTCATTTGACTACTACCTCGATCTGTTACGCGGGCTTAAGGAGCGCTTCCCCACGGTTCACCTGAAGGGCTTTACCGCCGTTGAGATCGGATACTTCTCTCACATCACGCGCCTATCGCATCGCGAGGTGCTGACGCGGTTCAAGGACGCGGGGCTCGACTCGCTGCCGGGTGGGGGAGCGGAAATATTTGCGCCCAAGGTGCGGCGCGTCATCTGCGATCACAAGATTGGCGCGCATATGTGGCTGAAGGTGCATCGCCTGGCGCATGAACTGGGCATGCACTCCAACGCCACCATGCTTTACGGCCACATCGAATCGGCTAAGGACCGCGTGGATCACTTGCTGCAGCTCCGCGACCTTCAGGATCAGACCGGCGGCTTCCAAACTTTTATTCCTCTGGCCTTCCACCCCGCCAACACCGAGTTGGGCAAGTTGGTTGCAGACGATGAAACCAGCGGCTTCACCGACCTGAAAAACGTCGCGGTGGCCCGCCTGCTGCTCGACAATTTCCCGCACATCAAGGCCTACTGGATCATGATGACGCCACGCGTTGCGCAGGTGGCGCTGCGATTCGGCGCTGACGATCTGGACGGAACGGTAGTGGAGGAAAAAATCTATCACGATGCCGGCGCCAAGACTCCTCAAGCGTTGACTCGCCAGGAACTGATCCGCCTGATTCGCGATGCCGGCTGCGAACCCTCCGAGCGCGACACGCTCTACCGCCCCGTCACGCGTACGGAAACCAGCGTCGCAGTACAGGTTTAGATGCCAAGGTCAGGACGCAACTTTCCGTCCTGAATTTGGTTCTAACCGTATGAGGAATCCATCAAACTATTTCACTTGCCGGCTGTTTCCTGTGCGCATGGCGCCTGCGCGCAATGATCGTTGGCCGTAGGGCGTAAATTTTCCGCCCGCCATGCCGATTGGGGGAATCTGTATGATCCTGAACGAAGATTACAACTTTAACCGCGATGCGCCGGCCGATGTCAAAAGCGCCTTCAAGTTTGCTCCAGAAAGAGTGTTGTTGAACCACTCGGAGAGGCTTTACAGAATTTTGACCCCGGCTGCCGTGGCGGAGGTTAAGGATAAGTCTTCGAGCGCCAATCCCAAGGTTGACCCGAATGAAGTCGGTTCGTGGTGGATGACGGGAAAGATATTCGGCCAGATCATTAACACGTCCAAAGAATACGGGCAGGGCCTTTCCGAAATAGTTCGTTCGCGAATGGCCATCTCGATGGACTTCAGCTCCACGATGAACGCGTTGTGCATCGTTGAATTGAAACGCGACATGTATGCCTTCGAAGGACTCGCCGCTCCGCAACCCCTCATCCAGAAGGACCCAACTGTGATGCTTATTGGCAATGGCGAGCAGGTGTGGATTCCGCGGATGTCCTGGAAAGACGTTTTTGTTGTCAGGTTTCTGAATTCGTTCGATCCGATCAACCTTGCTGATTTAAGTCCCCACCTCACGGTAACCCTGGGAGACCTCTTGCGAGCGAAACAAAATCGCTAGGCCGGCACGGGCACAACGTTTCAGACGCACAGGTCATGTGGAGCTTAAGATCCGGGAGTGGCAGGAATTTGCCGCCTGCCCGCAAATGACTTATCGCGAGTGCATGTCTTGAGGTGCTTCCAGGCTGTGCATGCTAATATAGTTGGGCCATATGCTTGACCGCTTTTTCGCTTTTTTGAGGTCCTTTCTATTCCGCAGGTCCTCGGTCGCCGTACTTGTCCTTCTCGCCATGATGTTGATGTCTCCGCTGGTGGGATTCGTGCGCGCCGCACCGCGCGACGACGCGGAGGATTCCACGACCGTGGCCATCATTTACGACAGCGAGCCGGACCCCCACGCGGATTCGTATATCCATGCCCTCTTCCTGAGCAATTTGCTGACTCATTTCAATTTGCAAGCCGCGCTGATCCCCCTGAGCGACTATCAGCGAGGCCAGCTTGCGGACTACCGCGCAGGTTTTCTGGTGGCGGACTCACCCAAAACGGTCATCCCTCCCGCCCTGCTTGCGGATATTCGGATGACGACGCACCCCTTCGCCTGGTTGGGCAGGCACATCGAGGACCTTCTTGCCACTCCCGAGGCGCGCCGCCACTACGGCTTCAGCTTTGTCGAGTACCGTCGCGATCTCGATTACCGTTCAGTTCTCTACAAAGAGACCCTGCTGCCCAAACCTGAGCCGGATTTGACCATCGTCTCCATTCAGGACCCGGATACCGCCGAAGTCATCGCGACCGCCATTAACCAAAAGAAGGTTTCCAGTCCCTACGTCGTGAAGAGCGGGAACTTCTGGTACTTCGCAGACAAACCTTTTTCCTACATGGAAGAGGGATCACGCTATCTGGTGATCTGCGACCTTCTGCACGATATCCTGGGGATCAATCATACTCCCCAGATGCGCGCCATGGTGCGCATAGAAGACGTCAGCATTGACGATGACCCCGACGACCTGGTGAGAATCGCCAATTGGCTTTCTGACCGGCACGTTCCCTTCACCATCGCCCTGATTCCCATCTTCCGCGATCCCGCGCATTCCCTGGAAATCCGGTTGGGCGACCGGAAGTCCACCGTGGATGCCATCCACTACATGATCAGCCACGGCGGAACGCCGCTGATGCACGGCATTACGCATCAGGTGCACGGCTTGAGCGGCGATGAGTACGAGTTCTGGGATGAGTTGGGGAACAAGCCGGTGGGAGGCGACTCGGCGGAATTCGTTATGCGTCGATTGAAAATGGGATTTGCCGAGTGCTTTGCCAATGATATTTATCCCGTGGCTTTCGAGGTTCCTCACTACGGAGCTTCGGAAATCGACTACCGCACACTGGTCAAAGTCTTCTCACTTTTTTACGACCGCCCCATGGTCGTTCCCGACGATACCACGGCCCAATTGGTGCCCTATCCCGTGGTGGATCAGTACGGGCGCCACATTGTTCCTGAAACCCTCGGCTACCTTCCTGAAGACGATCCGGATCCGATCAAGATTATTCAGTATGCGCGCTCCATGCGAGTGGTGCGCGACGGAATCGCTTCTTTCTATTTCCACCCATTCCTCAATCAGAAATACCTCGAGGAGGTGGTCCAGGGCGTCAGCGAGCTGGGTTACCACTTCACCTCTCTGCGCGACTTCGGCGGCGACGTTAATTTCGAAGGCCAGTACGCAGTGCGGACTTCCACCGGGCCCATCCGCCTTTCGCCCCATGACGATTTCTGGCGCCTGCAACTCTTCAATGCCAGCGGGCAAGTCGTGAAAACCGATTTGTCATCGACGCGCGGCAACGCGCCGATCGAGATCACCGCGCAGGTTCCCCCGGGTGGTTGGGCTGCCGCCGAGTGTCTAAAGCGGTTGCCGCAGGCGCCCGAGCATGCGCACACCTGGTTTGACCGCTTACGCGTCTGGTGGGATGGACTGTTTCCCGCGCCCGCCCCCGCCTCCACGGTGGTCCGCGACAAATTCGCCGGGCCTCCCGCGGCATGGATCCTCTGGCTGGATAACGCGCACGCCGGCGCAGGCCACGATCAGGAGAGTTACAAGCGGGTTCTGGATGCGTTGGGGTATGTGGTGAAGATCGTGAGCGTCCCCAAGTTTAGTGAAACACCTAGCTCCAACGACACGCTCCTGGTGGTGCCCGCCGCGGCAGGTTTGCGCCTCTCCGAAGTTCAACAGCGCCAGGTTTTACGTTATCTAGGGTCGGGGGGAGAATTGGTGGCGGACGGCACCCAAACCTGGCTGTCCAAAATCGGCCTGGGATTCACCGGCCTTCAGATGATCGTCAGCTCTGTCACCGACCCCAATCATGCCGATATGCCCCTGGTCTGGCAGCCTGAGGAGCGCATCGCCCGGTTCACAGCGCCGGAAGACACTCGCGAATTGGCGAATATTGACGAAGGCGGACAGCCCCTGGCGGTTGCCGGTTCCTTCGGGGCGGGCCATTATATTTACCTCGCTGCACCCTTGGACAATCACACTAATGAAGGCACGAGTCATTATCCCTATTTCCCCGAGTACCTCAGCACCACGTTTGGAGCCACCAGCTCGCTGCGGAGCCGCCATCTGGAAGTATACTTCGACCCGAGCTACCGTCCCGGCGCGGACCTGAACCGTTTGGCCACGATCTGGCACCGCGCAGGCATCAGCACGGTTCACGTGGCCGCCTGGCTCTTCAATCGCCAATATACTTTTCCCTACGACGAATTTGTCCGCGCCTGCCACCGTAACGGAATCACGGTTTACGCCTGGTTCGTCTTTCCCGCTACTGACAAGCTGGTGCCGAATAGCACCAATTCCATGTGGGACGAACATCCGGACTGGCGGGAGAAAACGGCATCGGGGGCGGACGGCAACGTTGGCTGGCGGTACTCCCTGAATTTTCAGAATCCTGAATGCTTTCAGGCGGCAATGGACTGGATGAAAGTCATCCTGAATTTCACGGATTGGGACGGCGTGAATATTGCCGAATTAAATTTCGATGCCGACTTCAAAGATTACCTGCGCCCTGACAAGTTTGTGCCCATGAACTCCATCGTGCGCGCCGACTTCAAGAAGAAAGCGGGCTTTGACCCCATCGAGTTGTTTCGCCCCGACTCCCCACACTATTACAAAACCGATCCTGCCGCCCTCGCCCGTTTTCAGCGCTATCGAGAAGATATTGTGGTGGATTGGCACCGGCGAGTGCTCTCCGAATTGACTCCCTTGTGCAGGCAGCGGGGGATGGAAATCGTGGTCACGATGCTCGACAGCCTGCACGACGATTATGTGCGACCAGCCTTGGGCGTCGACTCGAGACGCATCACCGCCCTGATGAAGGATTATCCCTTCACTTTGCAGGTTGAGGACGATGCGCGATTCTGGATGACCTCGCCGGAGCGCTACCGCCGCTTTGCCGCCACGTACCTCAAGCTGGTTCCCGATCCGCGCCGCCTCATGTTTGACGTCAACGTTGTCCCCTATCGCGACATCACCAATACGAATCTCCCCTCTGCAACGGCCACCGGCACAGAGCTCGCCCTGACGGTGTTGAGCGCCGCTTCTGCTTCAGGCCGCGTGGCCGTGTATTCGGAAAAAACCGTCTCGCCTCAGGATTGGGACCTCATCCAAATGGTTTTGAGCCGCCCTGTTTCCGTTTCCGGCGGCCACACCAGCATGGACGTTAATACCTCAACCTCGCTGGTGCTCACTCCCGCCGATGACCCGCAATATTATGTGGACGGCCATCCCTGGCCCGCGGTCTCTGCGGACGGGGTCGTGATTCCGGTGGGCGAACATTCCATTTCCACCGAGCGGAGCTGGTGGAACTTTCTGGATACTGAGGAATTCCAGGCGCGAATCATGAACTGCACCGCCAACCTGGAAGAGGCGCACGCGGATACCACGGGCCTGACGTTCCGCTACCGGTCGCTGGAACGCGCGGTCATCACCTTTGACCAGCAGCCTAATGAGATTCAGGTGGATGGTAGCGCCGCAACGCTGCCCACCGAGCATGACGGTCGCGATTGGGCCGTGGTTTTCCCTTCCGGCGAGCATCGCGTCCGCGTGGCCACCAACACCAAGGCGGGTGTGGCCGTTGACGTCGTAGGCTGGGCATCTTCCTGGGCCATCGGAGCTTTCGGCGTTCTCGCCACCGTGTTGATGGTCGTTATATACTTGCAAGTTAGGCTCACACGCCTTATAAAACGTAGCGGATAGGGGTGCATGTCCAACTTTCACTGGATTATCGACGGGCTGTTTGTTTTGACGGTTGCCCTCATCTGGTTCATGCTGGCCTACCAGTCCCTGCTCTTCTTCCTGGGGCACGTTTATTACCGGCGCGACCGCCGCGCGGCGAAGGATCTCCCGGAAGTTACCGATGCGGAATTGCCTTGCATTTCCGTGCTGGTGCCTTGCCACAACGAAGGCCGGGTGATCGCGCACACCATTGAAGCCCTTCAAAAGCTCGATTACCCGCGCCAGAAGGCCGAATTCCTCCTCATCAATGACGGCAGCACGGACGACACCGCAGAGGTCATCCGCGGGTATGCCGCGGACCCGCGCGTCCGCCTTCTGGAAGTTCCACCGCAACTCAGCGCGCGCGGCAAATCCGGTGCGCTGAACTTCGCCTTGACGCAGGCTCGCTATCCGTTCATCGCCATTTACGATGCGGATAACCTTCCTGAGCCCGGCGCGCTTCGCCCGCTTGCCGTGCAACTGGTGCGCAATCCCAAGCTGGCAGCCGCGGTGGGTATGTACCGCGCCTGGAACCGCCACCGCGCCTGGATTACGCGCTTCATAAACATCGAAGGCATTGGCTTCCAGTGGATGGTGCAGGCGGGCCGCTGGATGCTCATGCGCCTCACCATGCTGCCGGGCACCAACTATGTGATCCGCAAATCGGTGTTGGAGAGAATGGGCGGGTGGGACGAGCAGGCCCTCACCGAAGACTCGGAGCTGACCGTGCGGCTCTACCTGGCCGGCTACCAGGTTCAACTCGTTCCCAGCTCGGTAAGCTGGGAGCAGGAGCCGGAATCGTTAAAGGTCTGGTTCCGGCAGCGCCGGCGCTGGGTTCGCGGCTTCAATTACGTCCTGCGAAAGCACGCCACGGGCCTCCTCCGCGCCAAACCCCGTCGAATCGCCTTTGAAATTCTCTTGTCCCACTCGCTGTACTACTTCTTCTTCCTCGCCGTGGTGATTTCCGATGCACTCCTGGTCCTCTGCCTCACGGGATTGGTGAATATCAACGTTCCCGGGCCCTACAGCCTGGTCTGGATCCTCGCTTACGCCACATTCGTCTTGCAGCTCGTCATTACGCTCTCCTGCGAGAAGGGCGAAGATTCCGCGGTCAATATCCTGCTCATCTTCATCATGTATTTCACCTACTGCCAATTGTGGATTCCTGTGGTGGCCGCGGCTTTCTACGATGACTTCATCGTGCACCGGGAAATCAAGTGGGCAAAGACCGAACGCTATCAGGTGGGAACCGCCTGACCGAGTCTCGAAACTGGAAATCGGAAACTGCAAAGTCAGGGTTCGGAATTCGGAGTCCGGCATTCGGAGGCCGCCCTGCGAGATTCCAATTTCCAGTTGCTGCCCACGCCACCTGTATAAAGCACTCCATGCCTGCTGAGCGTCTCCACGTCCTCGTCGTCTTCGGCACGCGACCGGAAGCCATCAAGCTCGCCCCGGTGATTCGTGAGTTGCGGCGATTTCGGAGCCGGTTCCGAACAAGCGTGTGCATCACCTCGCAACACCGCCACCTGCTGGAGCCCATTCTGCGCTGGTTCCAGATTCCCGTTCACGACGATCTTGACGTGATGCGCCCCAATCAGGAGCTGTGCGGATTGTCCGCGCTGGTGATGGAACGCTTTCATGAGGTGCTGGTCCGCCGGCGGCCGGATGTCGTTCTGGTGCAGGGAGACACCACCACCGCCATGGTGACGGCGCTCGCGGCGTTTTATCACCGCGTGCCCGTGGGCCACGTGGAAGCCGGCCTTCGCACCCTTGACCGGTACTCGCCTTTTCCGGAGGAGATCAATCGCCGCCTGGTCTCACACCTCGCCACGCTGCACTTTGCGCCCACGAACTGGTCGCGCCACAACTTGCTGAAGGAAGGAATCCCCCGCCGCCGCATTCTCGTTACGGGCAACACGGTGATGGACGCGTTCCTTGAGACGCGCGACCGTGTAGTGTGCCGCCCTCCGGCCATTCCCGAGCTTCGCGGGCTCGATTTCCGCGCGCGCAAGTTGATTGTAGTCACAGCGCATCGCCGCGAGAATTTCGGCCCGGGCCTCACCGGCATTTGCCGGGGAATCCACCACATGGCGCTCGAACGGGAAGATATCGAGATCGTCTTCCCCGTTCATCCCAATCCCAACGTGCGAGCGATTGTGCAGCCTACGCTGGGGGGGCTCGAGCGCGTTCACTTGATCGAACCGCTGGATTACCCCCGCTTCGTGTGGCTCCTCAACTCTGCCTATCTGGCTCTCAGCGATTCGGGAGGGATTCAGGAAGAAATGCCGTCGCTCGGAAAGCCGGCGCTGGTGATGCGCGAGAATACTGAGCGCCCTGAAGGCGTAAAGGCGGGCGTGTGCAAACTGGTAGGCACCTCCGCCGAAAAAATTTTCCGCACCGTAACGCACCTGCTGGATGACCGCCGCGCCTACGAGAAGTTCGCCCGCCGCCGCAATCCCTTCGGCGACGGCAAGGCCGCTCAAAGGATCGTCGCCGCTTTGCGAAATCTTGCCTCCGAAACTTCACTGACGCGGTGATCTGTACCTTAATTGTAGCGCGGGTGTCCCCACCCGCGGCATTTTCGCCGGTGGGGACACCCGCGCTACAGCCGACTGGCGCGACCGCGCGTGGATCGCAGAGCAGTCCCTGAGACGACTGTCGCTCGGACGTTCTTTCTGCTTTCTGCTGCCTACTGCCTTCTGTTTTTCCAAGGTGCGCAGCGGGTTCGAAGGCTTTCTTTAGGGCCTTGGCGTAGGCTTCCACGTCGTATCCCCGCCAGCCTTCCCACAACGTCCAGGCGCGCACGCGATCGTCAATCAGCATCGAGGCCAGCATCAGGTCGGAATCGTAGAGCACCAGGCGGGTGTCAAAGCGACGGACGAAGTTCGAGCCCATAAACCGTATGCTCTATTGCGGGAGGCGCCCACGCGCTGATTATTGCTGAATTGATTGAATGCCTTCTCGAGCCCTTCTTGGACCTGCTGCTGGAATGCCTGGTACTCATGGCCGCGCGATTGATTTCACGAGCGTGGAAAGGCTGGGTGGACAGCGATCCGATCCGAATCCAGGGCCTACTAAGCCGACAGGCTACTGCCCGCCGTACTTCACCCAAATGGGGCTGGACCACGCCAGGTTGCGGTCCATTTGAATCACTCGGACGTAGTACCAGCTTTCTCCCGCGGCCGGCGAGTTGTCAACGTAAGTGAACTCCGCGTTCTTGGAGTGGGGCGCAGTGGAGAAAACAAACTTCCCATCTTTGATAATGGCCACGCGTTGAAGCGTGGAGGTTCCGAACACCTTGACGTTCAGGCGCGGAGCGGCGGTGGCGCTGAAGGCGTCGCCCATCATGTAGGTGTGGCCCTGGGAATCGACGGCCTGAAAGTCCACGATGATATTGTCGGTGGCGCCGTAGGCGTGGCGGCTGCGCATGCTCTCCACGATGTCGGTTCGCTGCACGGAGGGCGTATAGATCATCGTGTAGGAGCTGTGTGTGGAGATGTGGTCGGAGCTGGATTCAATCCCCAGCTTGTAGCCCTTGGCCAGGGCATTCCAGTAAAACCCCGCGGGCTCAAATTTTCCGTGTGCGTCGACGTGATAATCGGCGCTCTCGGCCCGCGGCGCTCCCTCGTACTCATAGTTGGCGTGATAGCCTTGATAGATTTCCACCAGCGGCTCAACCTCGGGGTCATTATCGCGATAATCGGTGCCCTGATCGGTAGCCAGGGAATGCAGCATGCAGATGCCGCGGTGCTGCTTCAGATAAGGATACAGGATGGGGCCGCTATTGACCTTACCCGCGTTTTCCGCGTCGCTGATGGGAAGAGTGCGCGTGCCGCGCTCGGCAAACACCACGTTGCGATGCCCGTTGGGGTAGGC
>JASHSC010000543.1 GCA_030036915.1 Terriglobia bacterium | reverse complement strand
GGGCCGCGACCTGGAGGCGGCGCAGAAGCTGCTGGTGCTCGATTATCCTCTTACCTTTTCAGTACTTCCCTATCTGCAATATACGCGGGAAACGGCGGTGGAAGCTCACCGCAGCGGCCGCGAGGTGATGCTTCACCTGCCCATGGAGCCGGAGGCGAGCGCCCACGTTTCGCCAGGTGAAGGTGCTCTTTTGGTGGGGATGAATGATGCCGAAGTGCAGAAGATCGTCGTCGCTGACCTGGCCACAGTTCCCTATGTCGTGGGCGTGAACAACCACATGGGATCGCGCGCCACGCGGGACCCCGCGCTGATGGCCGACTTGATGAACATACTCGCCGAGCGGCGGCTCTACTTCATCGACAGCCGCACTACGGGCTCGAGCGCCGCGCTCGGAGCCGCACAGCGTCGCGGCCTGCCCTCCTTCTATCGCTCGGTTTTTCTGGATAACACGGAGTCGGTGGGATATACGCTCGGCCAGTTGCGCGAATTCCAACGCAAGGTGGAACAGGAGGGCGTGGCCCTCGCCATCGGCCATCCGCACCCCACCACCATTGCCGCCCTGGCAAAATTCCTGCCGGAAATGGAACGCGCGGATATTGAAATCGTCCCGCCATCGCAAATCGTCCGCCAGCCGGAGATCGCTCATTTACATCCAGCACCGGCACCCGCCAAAGGCCCAGCCGATTGACCAGATAGCCAGGGACGGTGCCTTCCCGTCCGTGGGGCTTTCCCATCAAATATCAAAAGGCCCACGGTCAGAAAATCACTGACCGTGGCTACCCTTACTCCGGAATAGCGAGAGTCCCTTCTATTTCTTCGCCACCGTGGTTTGGACCTGACCTCCCCGGATCCACTGCAGAATGGTGCGGTACTGCCAGCTCGCTTCGTTTCCGGGCCAGCGCTGGCCGCCGTTGTGGGTGGCAAGGTAATCGCCCACGTTGCCGGCGCTATCGGTGGGCCGGGTCGGTTTAATCAGGATCAAGCTATGGGTGGGGTCATTCACGTCGACCACGCGCATGGCGTATTTGTAGTTCTCCTCGCTATCCTGGTCGGAGAAAACGCCTTCAGCGTTCGGCGGCTGAAGCTTGAAGATTACGTGGCTGGCGTGGCAGAAGACGCAGGCTTTCCCATCCGGCCCGGGCGCGGCCAGAATCGGCTCGACTTTGGCGACGAAATATTTGAAGTCCAGCACCGAGCCCGGCTGCACGTCCTTCAGGGCGTCCGTAAGCTTCTTCCCGCCCAGCACGCTGTCGGCGATCAGCTTTAGGCGCGGGTTACTGTCCTTGCTTAACTGTTCGAGCGCGGCGCGGAAGTCCGGGCGCTGCTCAACATTCTTCACCTTGCGCAGGACATCGAGCGCGGCTGCGCGGTCATTGGCGTCCCGGTCATGCAAGGTGGCAAGCACGGTGTCCAGCACGATGGGGTTCTCGAGGAAATCGGGGGCCCTCTTTAGAGAGACATTTTTCCCCAGGAAGTATTGCTGGTCCTGTGATACGGCGCCTCCGGCAATGCCCAGGTGCTGGAGGAAGAACTTGGGGTTTCCAACTTCCTCAATCAGCACCTGACGCGCCGAACTGTTCAAATCAGCGAAGGCACCTTTCACGACTCCGGCGTCTTCCGGATTGTTCAGAAAATGCTCCAAAATCACACGCACCGAGGCGCGCTGAACTTCGCGGTCCTGGTCTTCCAAGCCCGCCAGGATCTGGTTGCGCAAACCCGGCTCCTGCATCAGGGTGCCAAACGACGAGGCGGCATTCAGGACCTCCGCGTAATTCGCCGGGCGGGGTTGCTGTTCGAGCAGCGAGCGTAAAGCCGCCATTACTTCCGTTTCCTGCTCCCAGGGAGAGTTGGAGGGGATGCTGGCGAGCAACGGCAGCACGATGGCCTGGCTATCCGGGTTGCCGTTCTTGAGGATTTCGACGATCTGCTTGACCAGTTGCGGGTCCGGTGCGGAGGGGGCGTCAAGATTCAGGATGCCACGCTGCCCATTCTCATATACATACCGCACCGTCTGCCGCACTTCCGCGTGCGGATCTTCCGAAAGTTGAAGCGCGGCCAACGTGAAGTGCTCGTCCTCGGCGCCGCTCAGCGTGCTTCCTGCCTTCAACACTTCCATTTTCATCGTGTCGTCGGCGCCTTTTAAGCAGGCAAGCAGGGCGTTCTCCAGCTCCGGGCCGGAGCTCTTGAAGAAGTGGATCAAGTCGCTGTCGTTGCCGATGCGCGTCTGGTAAAAGGTGTTGTGAACGTCGTACCTGAAGTTCACGGTCTCGCGATACGGCGGGTATTCATATCCCGGCCGGTGCAGATCCGGCACACCGGTTACGTACTTCGTCAGGACGGCCGGCAGGCCAATGGAAACAGTGCCCGCTTTGATGGGGGGCAGGGCATAATGACGAATGTGGAAGTCCCACATGGCGTTCAGAATGGCTTCGCGGCCCTCGGACGAGCTCCCCTCAATCACCTTGGCGAGCACCTGGGCCTGGTCGCGCACAGCGGCTTCGTAACCATCCTCAATCTTCGTCTTGTCCTCCTGCTGCGCGGCGGTTCGAACCCAGGCTTCCAGGTATCCGGTGTTCTCATCCAGAACGTCATAGACGCTCTCCATTAGCCCGCGCTTCACCATAGGATCGGTCTCCGTGCTGAGTCGCGTGGCGAGGGCTTCCAGCGTGCCGCGCCGCACTTCCGGCTTGTCAACCTGCCAGTAGTACCACCGCCACACTCCGGAGGCGGCCTGGAAGCGAATATAGGGAACAGGATCGTTCAAATCGCTCTCCAATGCCGCGAGCAATTCGGGATCGCCGGTCAGATCCTTGAAGTGCTGGTTGAAAAGGCGGGTAGCGCCCCAGCGCGTGCGCGCGTCAGGCGATTTGAGCGCGGCGATCAGCAGTTTGCGCCCCTCGGGAGCGGCGTCCTGCCGGCGCGACAGCACCATGCGCAGCGCCTCCGCCGCGCTCGTCTGCACCATTTTGCTGGGATCGCCCAGAGCTTTGATCAAATCCGGCATTGAGCCGGCGTCCGCCATGTGCCCAATCGCCCTGGCCGCGGCTTCGCGCGCCAGCGGCTGGTCACTCTTGACCATGATTTGCCGAATCTCGCGCAGCATCGGCGCCGAAGCAGGGTCCCAGAACCGGTCGAGTTGCGCGAGGAGAAGCGGCAGATTGTGCGTATCGAGCGTGGTGGGTGGCGGA
>JASHSC010000542.1 GCA_030036915.1 Terriglobia bacterium | reverse complement strand
GGGGGGAAAGTTGCTGACGAGTTGTGAACATTTCGAGGCTTGACTTTTGTAAATTTGAATGTTATAAGTCATAACGCTATGAAACTTAACATTCGCCGCAAGGCGCCCTCTCCGCTGGAACAGTTGGTTCTGGAATATGTGTGGGCGAACCCCCGTTGCACCGCAGAGATGTGCAGGGAGGGCCTGGCTCGCCGACGCGCGCTGAAGGACTCGACGATCCGCACCATTCTGCGCAACCTGGAAGCGAAGCGCTACGTGACCCACGAGGTCGATGGACGGACTTTCATCTACCGGGCAGTAGACACGAAGCGCAACGTGGCGGTGCAGGCAGCCCAGCAACTCATCGACCGGTTTTGTGACGGGTCCCTGGAAGACTTGATGGTGGGATTTGTGGACAACCAGCTCCTCGCGCCGGAACACCTGCGGCGGCTGGCGGAGAGGATCGCATCGCGCAAGGGGAAGAAGGCATGATCGGAATAGCGTTCCTTGTAGAGTGGGCTCTCCGTTCTTTCCTCCTAATCGGGAGTGGAGCTTTGCTGCTGGGGGCGCTTCGAGTGAAGGACCCATCCGCTCGCTGGGCAGCTTGGACAGCGATGCTGTGTGCCTCACTGGTGATTCCGGCGCTCACTGTTGCGTTGCCGAAGGTGCCCCTTCCATTCTTACGCGTTGCGTTGGTCCGAGTTGAGGCCCCCACATTGGTCCACCACCCGGCACTGGAGCCCGCGCCAATAGTGCCCCGGCCGGACAAGGAGATCGGCGAACACATTTCCAGCGTTTCGCCCCCGAGCAACCCGAATCCAGCAAGTCTCCACACGGGCCACGAAGTGGAGAGGCACGGTGCCAGCGTTGCCAAACGTTTAAGCTGGGCGGGTGCGGCTGCGGTGATCTACGTCCTCGTGGCCCTGGCCCTTCTGCTGCGTCTGTCATTCGGCCTGGCGATGAGCCGGCGTCTTCTGCGCAACAGCCGTCTAACCGACCAGGCATTCGAAGGAATTGAGATTCGCGAATCGGACCGTTTGGCGACACCCGCCGTGCTGGGAATCGTGCGCATGGTCATCGTGCTCCCCTGGGGCTGGCGCGAATGGGATAGCAGGAAGCTGCATGCGGTGCTGGCGCATGAGAGCTCCCACATCCGGCGGCACGATCCCGCAGTGCAACTGCTCTCCGCGGTTCACCGCGGGCTGCTCTGGCACAACCCTTTGAGCTGGCTCCTGCACGGGCGCATCGTGCAGGCTGCGGAGGAGGCAAGTGATGATGCGGCGCTCGCCATTACCGGCGACCGTCCGTTCTATGCCGAGATGCTACTGGACTTCATCCAGCACGGGGTATGGGCGCCGATCTGGCAGGGAGTTCCCGTGGCGCGCTACGGCCGTGCCGAGGACCGCATTAATCGCATTCTGGATGGAACGGCGCTGTCGCGCGGCCTGACTCTCGGCGTATTAACAGCGATTTTGGCGCTGGGATTGCCGCTCGCATACCTGGCTGCCGCGGCCCATCCGCAGAGCGCACCGCAGGCACCGTCGCCGTCCTTGTCTCATCCGATGTCGAACGCGGCAATACCTGCGGCTGTGGAAGTTGCCAACGTTGCCCCAACGGGAAATGAAGCAACTGTGACATTGCTTGTGGACACAGCGGAGGGCTGCACCAAGATTGCTAACTTTCTGCCGAATCAAAATGCTGACCTGGGGGCGCGGGATGAATATGGAGCCACACCGCTAATGCTGGCAGCACACTACTGCAATGCGGATGCCGTCAAGCTTCTGCTGGATAAGGGCGCCGACGTCGAGGCGCGGGACAAGTACGACTCGACAGCGTTGCTGCTGGCGGCTGCGGAAGGGAAGGCGGACGTCATGAAGGAATTGCTCGATCATGGCGCCCAAATTGACGACCGGGACCAATACGGCTCGACGCCTCTTCTGCGCGCCGCCTTTGGCGGGCATGGCGACGTCGTGAAGCTATTGCTAGACCGGGGCGCTGACCTCGAGGCGCAGGACAAAGGTCGCAGAACCGCGCTGACGATCGCGCTTCAGCAACGCAACACCGAGATCGCGGAACTCCTCTTGGAAAGGGGCGCCAAGGTCGATGTCCCTGGTTCAAGATCGCCTCTGCTGTTGGCAACCCAGGAAAACATGCCTGAGGTCGTTAAGCTGCTGCTCGATCGTGGGGCCAATCCCGAGGTGGTCGGTGACAACGGCGCCATGCCGCTGACGGTGGCAATCTCATCCGGCAACGTCGAAATGGTGAAGCTCTTCCTCAACAAGGGCGTTCACCTGGCCGACTACGGATCAACGGTGATGTTTGCCAGACCCTTCGACCTTGAGATGCTGACGTTTTTACTGGACAACGGAGCCAACGTCGATGCAAGAGACATTAACGGTAACGGTGATACGTTACTGATCGAGACGGTTCGCATGGACAAAATCGAAGTCATGAAGCTGTTGTTGGACCACGGGGCCGATATCGAAGCAAAGGACAACGGCGGCATGACCGCGCTGATGTGGGCGGCCTTCTGGGGCAAAACGGATATCGCCAAGTTGTTGCTGGACCGGGGCGCCAAATTGAACGCTACGAACGACCATGGCCAGACCGCGCTATCCTTCGCATTGTCCGGCCCGGTGAAGAATCCTGAAGTGTTGAATCTGCTGCGGGAGAAGGGCGCCCAATAACCCTGAGTGCTGAAACTGATGGACGGACCTTTTTCATCAAGGAGCTGAGCCGTTGCGGCAGGGGAAGACCGCAGGCGAAGGCAGCTATGCGCACGTCCACCCTACGCCTTGTTGCAACCGCAGTGGCCGCGTTAGTTCTGTTGCTGGCCGCGCCTTTGGCGTCGTTTGCTCAAACGAAGCCAGAGCACCTGTACTTGCTGGGTGAGACCGCGCTGGATAAGGGTGACGCTCGATTTCCCTGGACTCCCGGCCTGGATCTGTATGCCGTCGATCCAAGCCATAACCTGAAGCTGGTACGGGAAATTGTCCCGGCCGGCGACCCGGCCCACCCCGGAGATTACGGGGATGGCTTCTATGCCGTCCGGGATGACACGGACAGCAAAATCTATGTCACGTACCCAAACATAATCCCCTCGGTTCTTAGCGTCATCCACAAATCAACACCTATGGTAGAGGATGAAGTGGAATTTAATCCTGATCACTTCGTTGTTCTGAACACCGATTTTGGAATTGCTGCGGGGGATGGGCGCCAATCCTACCTGCTCTGCACGTTCCTGCCACCCATACCGAACAGGGATCCCTACCCTAAAGGCATATCCTCCTACCTGGTGAGCGTGGCTGGTGATGCGCCTGCGAAGGGTTCTCGGGTCCGCCAAGCGGACTGGACCATGTTCTCGTCCTTCCGCTACCAGGGCGAACCCCCAGGGCAATCGGACATCCTTGGGTACATAAAGGGCGGCCACGTACGAAGCCAGGTGCAAGCCGGGGTGGGGCCATATACCCTGCCTGTCGATCTTGATTTTGAACCGCCATTTTCGTTGGATACCAGCCCGGGCAACATTTGCGTTATTGTGGCAGCAAACTCGCGCTGGTTTGCCTTTGTCCCCCTTTTAAGAAGGGACCGCACGGGGCCGTATGTTGGCGCTCCGTTTGTTTGCATCCACGATCGAAAACTGAATACCTGGAAAAAGCTTGAATCCGCTTCAACGGTCGCAAACACACGCAGAATTTTCGGGTCGTGGCTTGCGACGATCATCGAGGTGTGGGTTCCGGGAGAATTTGCTGAAAACCCCGGCACTGAGAACGGACCAAGCAATACTTCCATCCCCGGCATCCTCGTTCTCGATAACCTTGAAGACGGCCGGCGAATTGTTCTCAACACTGGCCAAGCGGACAGCGAGATTCTCGCCGTCCGCGATGATGGGCTGGTTGCATACCGAGTGAACGACTCCATTTTCGCGGCGCAGATTGAAGGGAATGAACTGGGCAAGCCCACGCTCATCGTCAATGATGACGAGGTGCCAGGGATCCACTGGGTATTCTGGTCACCCGCGGTGAGCGATGGTGAGCTTTCGAATCCCGAGGGTCCGTCAACTGCGCCCCCGGCGGAGGCATACGGTTCGGTCACGGTAGATGTGCGGAGGGAGCAATGAACAAAGCCTTGGTAATCGTCATTCTTGCTTTCCTATTTCTGCTGCCCGGGAATGTTCTGAAAGGAACCATGGAGAGTAACCCTCTCGTTGAGGCCGCCAGGGCCGGAAACATTGCAGCGGTTCGAGCGCTGTTGGGGCAGGGTGCTGCCCTGGAGGGGATTGACCCCGGTTGCGGTTGCACCGCGCTGGTTGGGGCAGCCGAAAATGGCCAAATCGATATGGTGAAGTTTCTGTTGGACAAGGGTGCAAAGATTGATGCAGGGGAAGGCGGCAGCAGTACGGCGCTGTTCCAGGCAGTGGAAGGCGACTACGCCGATCTCGTGAACATCCTGCTGGATAAAGGCGCCAACATCGATGCGGCGGACTTCATGGGCACCACCCCGCTGATCGAGGCGGTCGACAAAAACCGTCTCGCACTTGTGGAGTTACTCCTACGAAGGGGAGCAAAGATCAACGCCAGGGATAACAATGGTCAGACAGCACTCCTCCGAGCGATGATGCAAGGCCGCGCCGAGATAGTGAAATTGCTGGCGGAAAGGGGTGCGAATGTTAATGTTGAGGTCGGGAATGGGGAGAGCGCATTGCACATCGCAGCCAGGACAGGCAACACCGACGAGGTGAAGACTCTGCTGGCAGTCGGCGCGAACATCGAAAGCAAGAACCGATTCCAGCAGACGCCCTTGCTGGTGGCGGCCGAGGCGGGCAAGGTCGAGGTGACAAGGCAACTGTTGGACGCCGGAGCCAAGATTGAAGCCACGGACGACGGCGGCGAAACAGCGTTATGCATTGCGGCCCAGTGGGGCAAGACCGCGGTTGTGAAGTTGCTTCTCGATCGCGGCGCGCAAATCGAGGCCCGGGACAAGTACGGGCTCACGCCGTTGCTGCACGCCGCCCAGGCAGGCGGAGAAGCCCACGGCGGGACGCCGTTTTACGTTGTGAAGTATCCGTCAGTTGAGGTGATAAATCTGCTTCTCGATCGAGGGGCCAACATCGAGGCAAGGGACGTGGACGGCCAGACCGCACTTCACCGTGCCGTATGCGGGGACAGACCCGATGCGATCAAGGCGCTGCTCGCGCGGGGCGCCAACATCCAGGCCGTGGATAAACAGGGCAGGACGCCTCTCACTCTGGCCAAGGAATCCTTGCGGGGCTTCGAGGCGCTTACGGCGCGGATGCCATGCCCGCCTTCGACCCCCCCTTCGCAGAGCTGCCAGCAATCCGTGGATGTCATGCTCGCCGACAAGCAAGAAGTGGTGCGCGTCCTGGAGGACGCCCTGGGAACACAGCCTTCTTCCAACAGCTTTGCCGATTACGTCGCCGATTTGCAGAACCACCCTCGCGACCGCGCCCGGCGCGACCATGTGGTGGAGCTGGCCGCCGCGCTTCCTTCACTCCCCTCGATTCCGGAGGCAGCACAAGAACGCTATGACCGTGCGTTTGCCCTCATGAAGCAGTCAACCGATCTGCAGCAATTGAACGAAGCGATGAATTTGCTACGCGGGGCCCTCAACATCGCTCCCTGGTGGGGCGAGGCATACTTGCAACTATCGCGCGCCTTGGAGCTTACCGGGCAATATGAGCTGGCTGATAAAAACCTCGCCTACTATCTTGAACTGCATCCCCCGGAAGCAGAGGCACGGGCGGCCCGAGAGCACCTCACAAAAATCCAGACTTTAGAAGCCGCCTCGCCCTCGAACCCATAGACGGAGGCCCTGCTCCATTGTGCGCGCAACGATTCTATACGGCTTTTGTCCTGCTGCTGATTGCCGGCGCTGGCGCGTCCGCTCAGACCGCAGATAAAGGGTCTGACTTATACTTACTGGCGGGAACGCCGACCGGTGCCTGGGAGGGCTACTACTACCCTGCCGCCCTCTATCGTGCCAATTCAGATGGCAAGCTAAAACTGGTAAGACAAATCGTGCCCCCCGTACCCATGATGAAGGGCCAGGAGGAAGGCGGCGTGGCCGCGGTATTGGACGACATGGAAAGCAGGATCTATCTCGTTTTCCCCGCATTTAATCCCACGACTGTTTCAGTCATCCACAAGCGTCAACCCGCAGTGAGTGATGAAGTGACATTTGATCACGTCCAGGTCGATGGTTTTGGAGGCGTGGGGGTGTCGGCGGGCGAGGCAGGAACCTCATCCTTGCTTCTTCCCGTTATCAAGGGTGTTTCGGGTCCTGAGGGAGTGGCCCAATCTCTCATCGTCGTATCAGGAGACAACCCTTCAGCCGGGCACCGTCTGACCCAAAGCGCCTGGTCCAGCACGATTAGCTCATCCTGCCTTTACCCCTGCCCTGCGAGAGGGCCGGCGGCGCAAGAGGAAGTTTGGGGCGACTATCAATCCTTCCGGTACCGGGGTGCTCCTGGTGGACCTACAGCGCCGGGCTTCGTACCCGGTGGAAAGACCCTGCAAGGCTACTTAGTGATAACAGGCCCGCAAGGCACCTGGATTCCGCTGGAGCGCACCCCTCCCGATTTTCCTACCGAGAAGAGCCCACCCCATAATCCGACATTTAGTTTGGTTGCTGCCACCGACCGTTATTTCGCCTTTATGCTGACGCCGGAGGGCTTTCGATCCCTTGGCGTCGCACCTACCGGTGCAGTCGTTTACGTCCACGAGCGGCGGTCGAATACCTGGAAGCAGATCGCGTCAGCCGCAACGGTCCCTGCTGGTCGAAGGATCTTCGGATCGTGGTTGGCCACCATCGTGGAGGCATTCACCCCGGGAGGCGAAAGCCCTGAAAACCCAGGGCGCGAGAACGAGAGATGCTG
>JASHSC010000541.1 GCA_030036915.1 Terriglobia bacterium | reverse complement strand
GGCGCCCCGCACTTTGTGCAGAATTCAGCCATTAATTGTTCCTCCCCTTCAGTTCGCGGGCTGTGGAAACCGCAAATCTACCCGCATTGCCTGAAAATTCGCTCGCAAGACGATCCCAAACGCGGAGAATTGACTCCAGTATAGTCGCGGAGCATAGCACGTTTCCGTGTGGGAGTCGAGATGCGAAGAGGGCAGGCGCGAAGTGCGCAGCTCAAAGTGCAGTGGGTAGGATTCATAACGCCGAATCGCATTCTAGTATTTGCGCGAACCTCGTGCGGGAGAATATATCCCTCCTCGTTTGCCGCAGGGTCAAGCCGCGGTAGGTGCAATGCGTCGGGGATAGGTGCTTATTTAAGTTGAAGGAGCAAATCGGATGGAGTCAGAACCGGAATTCCTCGGAATGGATTCAACACTAATAGGTCTTTATCGCCGGTAACGAGGTGAGTTGCTCTACCGCTTACGGCAAGCTCAAGGAACATATCATCATGAGGGTCACGGCATCCGCTGATTTGGACGTCAACTTCAACCCACTCGGAAGTTCCAACCAGTATGGAAAGGAATTGTCGTGCCTCCTCGTCGCTGACATACGGCCGGAATTTCCCTCTCGCAAAAACCTGGCTAAGCTCAATCAAGGCAGGACGCGAGATGAGAATTCTGCCTCGATCCAACGCAAGGTCGAATGCGCGCCGAGATACCGAATCCTCCACCAACGCCGCACTGATCAGTACATTGGTGTCAAAGACGAAGCGCAAATTACGATTCTTTCATTAGGTTTTCCAGGGTTTCGGGAGTAAGGCCTCTGGCGCGGGCCTTCTTGCTCAACTCAGTCATCATCTGCTTTAATGCGGCGGGCTCCGCCAAGGCCATATCCTGTAGCCAAAGGCTGAGAAGTGCTTCCATCTTTCGCTGGTCGGCAGGCGTCGCGGCTTTATAAGCCTCAGCCGCTTCGCCGTCTAACTTGATTGTAATCGTCTCCGTTACCATGGTCTAAACCCTAACCTCATTCTACTGGAAGAACCTGAAAGTAACAACTTGACCGGTCGCGAGCCTCCCGAATGCAGCACCGGGTGCCCAGAGTTCGCGGCTCGCAGCGATTACGCCTTCTGCCCTGCCCAGAAGTCCGCGGAGGGAAGAACCGGAACGATTTCGAAGTCAATCAGATCAACCCACTGACGGGTCCAGGTGCGCAGCAAGTCGGTGCTGGGGGCTTCCATCACCTGGTAGCAGCTCGCTCGGCCGGGTGCCACCCAACTGCCATGGTAGGTCACGCCTTCGGGCAGCATCCGCCCGCACTGTCTGAACCGCTCGCCGACTTGCGGAACGCTGCCCGGCTTGAAATGTTCAATCACCATGAAGAGCATGTGGCGAAGTCTATATCAGACGGCGCGGGGAAAAAAGCCGGCGGGCAATGTCGCGGGATCGTAGCGAGCTCAAAAGAAAGAATGAACCACAGAGTGCACGGAGATTCACAGAGAAATGCCTCGAGGACCTACTCCTAAATACCGCAAGCCTGTTCTCTGTGTCGCTCTGTGTGCTCTGTGGTGAGCTTTCGCAGAACACGGCCACGAGACTTACCTTGACGGTCGTGTGAGGCGCGAACTAGAATGGCTTTTTGCTCATTACTGCAAAACGAGGAGGTTTATGCTTGACGGTCCGATTCCGGAAGGGCTGACTTTTGATGACGTCCTGCTGGTCCCCGGCAAGTCCGCGATTTTGCCCACCCAAGTGGATACGCGCACGCAATTGACGCGTCACATCACGCTGAACATTCCCGTGGTGAGTGCCGCCATGGACACGGTAACGGAATCACGCCTGGCGATTGCCCTTGCGCAGCAGGGCGGCATCGGCATCATGCACCGCAGCATGCCGATTGACCTTCAAGCCATGGAAGTGGACAAAGTGAAACGCTCGGAAAGCGGCATGATCGTCGATCCCGTCACGATCGGACCCAAGGACCGCATTGCCGACGCGCTCGAGATCATGAAGAAGTATAAGATTTCCGGCGTGCCTGTTACCGAGAATGGCAAACTGGTGGGGATTCTCACCAACCGCGACCTGCGATTTGAAGACCGGCTGAGCCTGCCGGTGGAAGAAGTGATGACCAAGGAGAACCTGGTCACCGTCGCCGTGGGCACGACGCTCGAAGAGGCCGAGGGAATTCTGCACAAGCACCGCGTGGAAAAACTTCTGGTTGTCGATAATTATTATTATCTTAAAGGCCTTATAACTGTTAAGGATATACAGAAAAAGATTAAGTATCCCAATGCCTGCAAGGACGAGCAGGGCCGCCTGCGCGTGGGGGCGGCGCTGGGCGCCACGGGCGATTACCTGGAGCGTGCGGCGGAGCTGGTGAAAGCCAAGGTGGACGTGCTGGTAGTGGACACCGCGCACGGCCACTCAACGCGCGTCCTGGACGCCGTCGAGGTGCTCAAGGAGAAGTTCCCGCAGATCGACCTAGTGGCGGGCAACGTGGCCACGTTCGCCGGCGCGTGCGACCTGATTCAGCGTGGCGTAGACGGCGTGAAGGTGGGCATCGGCCCGGGCTCCATCTGCACCACGCGCGTGGTGACCGGCGCAGGCGTACCGCAGATCACTGCCATCGCTGAATGCACGCGCGCAGCCGCCAAGTCCGGCGTGCCGCTCATTGCCGATGGCGGCGTGAAGTTCTCGGGCGACCTGCCCAAAGCCATCGCCGCAGGCGCGAGCTCCGTAATGCTGGGCAGCCTGTTTGCCGGCACGGAAGAGAGCCCAGGCGAAACGATTCTCTATCAGGGGCGCAGCTTCAAGTCGTATCGCGGCATGGGATCGATTGCGGCCATGACGGCAGGCTCCGGCGACCGCTACTCGCAGGAGAAGGAAGTCGCGCGCGGTGAGGTTTCAAAGCTGGTGCCCGAGGGAATCGAGGGTCGCGTGCCTTACAAGGGCCTGCTAGAAGACCTTGTTGCGCAACTGGTGGGCGGATTGCGCTCCGGCATGGGCTATTGCGGCGCCGCCAGCATTCAGGAACTGCGCGAGCGCGGCCGCTTCGTGCGCATCACTTCTGCCGGCTTGCGCGAAAGCCACGTGCACGACGTCATTATCACCAAGGAAGCGCCGAACTACTGGCTGGATTAGTCCGCTAAGCTGACGGCGCTCATGCCTTGCCGCGCCTATTTCTTGTCTTCGCCCTCTTCAGGTTCGGTAGGAGCAGCTTCTTCCTTGGCCTTGGCTTCTTCCGCGGCCTTGCGCTGTGCTTCCGCCTTCTTGGCGCGCTTGGCGGCGAGGCGTTGCAGGGCCTCGGTGCCAACAAGCTCGAGAACGGCGAGGTCCGCGCCATCGCCGCGGCGCCATCCGGCATGAACCAGGCGAGTGTAACCGCCGGTTCGCGATGCATAGCGCTTGGAGAGCTCCTCAAAGAGGAATTTGACGGCGCTGGGATCGAGCAGGTAACTGGCCGCCTGCCTCCGCGACGCCAAATCGCCGCGCTTGGCAAGCGTGATCATCCACTCCGCCAGCGGGCGCGCCGCTTTGGCCTTGGCCACGGTCGTCTGGATGCGCTCGCGCTGAATAAGCGAGGTCACCAGATTGCGCAGCAGCGCGCGGCGATGCTCCGTGTTGCGGCTCAGCTTCCTTCCATAATTCCGATGTCGCATATGGTCCTAATCCGGTCTCCGGTTATCGGCGCACGATAGAGAGGCCGAAGATCCTTTTCTCCGACAAGCGATCGCCGAAAAACCAGCCATTAAACTTGCGGCTGAGGCAGCTCCGGGGGCGGTACGATGGGGTTGCCCTTCTCATCAAATTTCAGCCCCAGGCTCAGCCCCATGGCAGCAAGAATCTCCTTGATCTCATTCAGGGATTTGCGCCCGAAGTTCTTCGTCTTCAGCATTTCCTGCTCGCTCTTCTGCACGAGCTCCCGAATGGTGGTGATGTTGGCGTTCTTCAGGCAATTGTAGGAGCGCACGGAAAGCTCCAGTTCCTCCACCGAGCGGTCCAGATTCTCGTTGTGAACCGTAGAGGGTCCCGCCGTGGGCATTTCATGAACTTCGGTCTCTTCCTCAAAGTTGATGAAGATGTTCATGTGGTCTTTGAGGAGCTTCGCGCCCAGTCCAACGGCGTCCTGCGGAGTGATAGCGCCGTTGGTCCAAACGTCCAGAGTCAGCTTGTCGTAATCGGTCATTTGCCCGAGGCGTGCCGCTTCCACGGTGTAATTCACCTTGCGCAGGGGCGAGTGGACGGAATCAACGGGAATGTAACCAATCGAAAGATCGTCTTCAAAGTTCTTCTCCGCCGAAACGTATCCGCGGCCCATCTTGACGCGCATTTCGATGTTTAGCTTGCCGCCTTCGCTGACGTTGGCGATGTAGACGTCCTTATCGAGAACCTCCACGTCCGCATCCTCCTGAATCATGCGCGAGGTTACTTCGCCGGGCTTGTCCACATTCAGGACGAGTGTTTTCGGGCCCTCGACACTCATCTTCAGGGGAATCTGTTTCAAGTTCAGAATGATGTCCGTGGCGTCCTCCACGACGCCGGGAATGGATGAAAACTCGTGCATCACACCCTCAATGCGTACCGCTGTGATGGCCGCTCCGTCGATCGAGGAAAGCAGCACGCGGCGCAGGGCGTTGCCAATAGTCGTTCCGAAACCACGCTCAAAGGGCTGTGCGGAAAACTGGCCGTACTTGTCGGTCAACGTATCGGTGTTTGCCACCAGGCGCTTCGGTTTCTGGAATCCTCTCCAAAGCATTTCTTCAATCCTCCCTTGCGACCCGCCTTGGCGGACCGCTTCTTGTTCACTCCGATCCTCACTACTTCGAGTAGAGTTCGACGACCATCTGCTCCTGGATCGGGAAATTCACATCTTCGCGTTTGGGCAGCGAAATCACCTTGGCCTTGAAACCTTCTCGGTCAAATTGCAGCCAGGGTGGAATGTTGCGGCCGCCGGAAAGATCCAGCGAGCGCAGCACCGCGGCATTGTTGCGGCTGGATTCGCGCAGGACGATCTCCTGTCCGGGAGCGACGGCGAACGAGGGAATATTCACTTTGCGCCCGGAAACCTGAATGTGGCCGTGGCGAACCAATTGCCGCGCCGCGGCGCGCGAAGACGCCAGACCCGTCCGGTAAACGGCATTATCGAGCCGTCGCTCCAGCATCAGCAGCAGGTTTTCGCCCGTGATGCCTTTCATCCCCGCGGCTTTTTCAAAATAGCTGCGAAACTGGTCTTCGAGAATTCCATAAAGACGGCGCAGCTTCTGCTTTTCACGAAGCTGCAATCCGTACCCGACAATCTTGGGCCGGCGGGATTTTCCATGTTGTCCGGGGGCGAAATTGCGCTTCTCGATTTCGCACTTGTCGGTCAAGCATCGCTGCCCTTTCAGGAACAGCTTGACCCCTTCGCGCCGGCACAGCCGACAAACTGCCTCACGGTACCTTGCCAAAACTACCTCCCTCGGCGAATCCGAAACTGGAAACTGGAAATTCGAAACTCGCCATCAAGCCTTCAGTTCCTACTGATTTTTTGATTCAGAATGCCACTGTGTTTGGCCCAACCTGCCGATGGACCGTGGCATCTTCACTTGCCCCTTACAAATTAGATGCCCCAATACGCATTTCCGGCCGCGGATCAAACCCGCCGTCGCTTGGGCGGGCGGCAACCGTTGTGCGGAATGGGCGTCACGTCCTTGATGTTCCGCACTTCCAGACCCCCGGTCGCGAGCGCGCGGATAGCCGACTCCCGGCCCGCACCCGGCCCCTTCACGCGCACTTCCACGGTACGCATGCCGTGGTCGCGCGCCGCATTGGCCACGCGCATGGCCGCCTGCTGCGCGGCAAAGGGCGTGCCCTTGCGCGAGCCCTTGAAGCCGAGCGATCCCGCGCTCGACCAGCAGATCACCCGTCCGTCTGTATCCGTGATGGCCACGTGCGTGTTGTTGAACGTTGCCTCCACGTGCACAATCCCGATAGGCACGATGCGCTTTTCTTTCTTTTTGAAGACTTTCTTCTTTCCGGTTTTTGCCGCTGCTTTGGCCATAATTGTTTTCTGTCCTCAGTATTCTACGTCTTCGCCGTGGCGCGCTTTTTGTTGGCCACGGTACCCTTACGAGGTCCCTTGCGCGTGCGGGCATTGGTGTGCGTGCGCTGGCCGCGGACCGGCAGGCTGCGCCGATGCCGCATTCCGCGGTAGGAACCGATTTCAATCAGGCGCCGGACGTTCATCGCCGTTTCTTTGCGCAGGTCGCCTTCCACGGCGCCTTCTTCTTCCAGAATCTGGCGGATCTTGGTGACCTCGTCTTCGGTCAGGTCTTTCACCTTCCGATCCGGGTCAATGTGCGAGCGCATGAGAATGGAGAGCGACCTTGCCCGGCCGACGCCGTAAATGTAGGTCAAGCCAATCTCCGCGCGCTTCTTGGGCGGCAAATCCACGCCCGCGATTCTTGCCATATCTCACCTCACCCCTGCCGCTGCTTGTGCTTGGGATTCTCGCAAATCACCCGCACCACTCCGCGCCGCCGGACGATTTTGCATTTTGAGCAGATTCTTCGCACTGACGAACGCACCTTCATCGTTTATCCTCTCGAGCTTCTTCCACCAGCCCGACACTTATCGATACCGAAACACAATCCTGCCCCGCGTCAAATCGTAGGGCGAAAGCTCCACAGCGACCTTGTCACCGGGGAGGATGCGAATGAAGTTCTTCCGCATTTTCCCGGAGATATGCGCAAGGACCTGGTGCTTGTTATCCAACTCGACTCGAAACATCGCGTTGGGCAGGGCTTCCAGCACAGTCGCTGTGACCTCGATTGCATCTTCCTTCGCCATACCTCTGGGGGGCCTCAACCCGGCCGCCGCACCCCTTTCGGAACGCAACGGGCACCGCCTAGATTCGTGTCAACACGTCGGGGCCGTTCTGCGTGACCGCGACCATATGCTCAAAGTGGGCGGACAGCCCGCCATC
>JASHSC010000053.1 GCA_030036915.1 Terriglobia bacterium | reverse complement strand
GTTTGAAAATGAAAGTAATTCCCCTCTCCCGGTGCTCGGCCCAATTAACGCTTTGGATCTCAAGTTCGGAAAAGAAGCTCTAATTGGCGCCCATGTGGTTTCCAGTGGAGGAGGACTGCCTGATTCGACGTATCCCCCCGAAGCCTTCGCCATTCGCAAACATTGGATCGGGCCGATGACACCCGTTGATGGGGATGTCACCCTTACGACAGAGGGCGGGAGATCTTCGAACAAAAACCTGCCTTTTTACTTTGTTCAGAATGACCGCCAAAACGAAGGGCTTTTTATTGGCATAGGATGGTCAGGACAGTGGAGTTCGACCATCTCAGGTAATTTCGGCGAAAATATGCTGCGTGTGGTTGGTGGAATTCCCGACCTTCACATACAACTCAGGCCTAGGGAACGAATCCGCGGCCCGAAGATCCTGATCGGGTGCTATGCAGGGGAGCTTTCTTCCGGCTCGAACCGTTTACGCCGGCTCATACGCACCCACTTTACACCTTTGCTCGATGGAAAGCCTTTTGAGCCCGTGGTGACATATGACCACTGGTGGAACATCGACGTAAATTTTGATGAGAACCTCTTAAAACATCTCGCTGACGCGGCTGCCGAAGTCGGCCAAGAATACTTCCTGCTCGATGCAGGTTGGTATGTGGGATCGGATGGGCCGCAGAATTTTAGTGGAGGCGTTGGTAATTGGGAAGAGGTCGATCGGAAAAAATTTCCTGCGGGTCTTCCTTCGTTTGCTGGTTATGTCCGCGCCAAAGGCTTGAAGTTCGGGTTGTGGTTTGAACCGGAGAGGGTGGCGAAGGAAACACTGCTAGCGAATCGGCATCCCGAATGGGTATTGTGGCTACCGCAGAATGCGACCGAGAATCCTGGCCACTTCACAAATCCCAATTACGGTTTACTGGACTACAGCCAGCCAGAGGTACAAGAATGGGTGCGCAATATGTTGGACACCTATATCCGAGAACTCGACATCCGATATATTCGCTACGACTTTAACATCGACCCCCTAACATACTGGGACAGGAAGGATGCGAACGATCGTCGCGGCGTTACCCAAATACGCCATATCGAGGGATTCTATCGGGTAATCGATTGGATCCGGGAACATCATCCGGCGACCGTGCTCGAAGGCTGTGCTAGCGGCGGCCGCAGAATCGACCTTGAAACCGCCAGCAGATTCCATACTTTCTGGATTAGTGATCAAACCATCGACCCGGACATTGTCCGGTTTCATCTCGAAGGGATGAACCTTTTCGTGCCCGGAAACTACGGATACGTTTGCTATTCCTTGCCGCTGCCCACCCAAACGCAGTTCCGGTCCACAGACTTTGGCTTTCAGAGTTTTTTCGGAGGAGCTTTCGGAATTGGGGGTCGAATCCACGAATGGCCCGCAGGCATGAAGGAGCAGGCACGACGGCACGTGGGCGTGTACAAGATGATCCGGAAATTCCTCGTGAAGGACTACTATCTGCTGGCGCCGGAGCCGCGAGACCTAGCTGCTTGGGAAGCCTGGCAATTTCACGATCCTGATACGGACGAGGGATTTGTGCAGGTGTTTCGGGTCGAGTCCGCCGATGAGTTGAAACACTTCGTCCTGAAAGCATTCGATTCCGCTGCTAATTACCAGTTTTTCGATCCGTATTCCGGAAAGACGTTTCTAATGGCTGGCGCGCAAGTGATTTCCGAAGGATTAGAGTTTCGAGCTCCAAGAATGTCCTCGCAGATCCTGACTTACAAACGCCTTAAACTTCCTGCGTAATTCGAATCTGCGTCTTGCCCACCTTGAGCATAGACAGCACAGCGTCGTCGGTGGCGAAGACCTGTGATTGCCAAGGGCGCTTCCAGATGACCCGCCCCCGAATTATGTACCAGTCATAAGTCGAGTTCCTGGGTAAGACATCGTTGCTGGCGGGTTCAGACTGCACGATTTCAAAATTGGGCTGGGATTGGCAAGGGCAATTACCCTCGACCCCGGCTCAGGAATCAGGACGAAGAACGCGAATTGGAATACAATTTTCACTTCGAGGAGATGGCTTCAGGCCGCAATAGATGACGTCGTCGGCTGCCAACTTTCCTACGATAAGTCTCAATAGCGTACTGGCACCCGCCCCTGATATGGCCGACAAGCAAACGTTCCGATTCCGTGGCATCTCGACAGATCAATGCAGAAATGATTGCCAAATGTTCTTTGCCAACTTTAAGGGCGAAGTCATCCTCGCCATAGCCAATCCGCAGAAAGGCGTTGCGGAAGAGCGCGATGTTTGCCACGTATGCAATGAGCCGCCGGTTTCCGCAAGCATTCACAATCATGGAGTGCAGGCGCAGGTCAGCTTCTTCCTGAATTCGATGCATGGCAGGACCCCTCATCCGATTAGCTGTCTCGATGAGATCCTTTAGGGCGGTCAATTCACCAAGGCGATAGCTATGGCTGGCCTTACGGAGGGCGCAGCATTCGAGCGCTGCCCGAATGTCGAAAATCTCTTCGATGTCATCTTCCCCAAAGGCTATCACTGTGGCGCCACGGTCACGCTCTCGCCTGATAATGCCGTCTCTTTCGAGAGCGAACAAAACTTCGCGCACGGGGGTACGGCTGACGCCGTATGACCGCGCCATATTTTCTTCTGTAAGACGCGAGCCGGGCGTGATCTCTCCTTTCATGATCTTGCCGAGGATGCCGGAATAAATACGCGTTTTAGTGTCGTTGGCGCTCATTGGTATGGACCCAACATGAAAACAATTCTACGCCTGCGCTGCATCGCGTTCAACTTTTAGAGAATTGCCCAAATCGACCAGTGCGAAATCTGAAATAAGCGCACCGGACACGGCATCGCGGATGTCGAGCGAGAGAATCGCGAGCAACGACGGCGTGCGATGGTTCCATCAAGAGTTTTACATTATGCGCGGTATCATACCGTGTAATAGAGTTTGCCACTCGTCGATTGCTGGTTCAGGGTCGAATTTTCGTCGTAGCGGCGGCGGGAGAGCTAAAGATAACCTCGGGCGCTGATTCGGCCTGAAAAGTCGCCTTTGCGCCTAGTAAGGGCCGTTCCCCCTCACGTCTCGGTTGAGCACGGTGCCGCTAAAGGGCAAACAACGTCTGGACACGCGGTCTTGACTGGCGGAGATAAACGCCATATGATTGGTTTGAAAAGGCCTAATCTCAGCTGCCGATTTTCGACCCCATGGTTGAAGGCCATGTCCTAATTCCCTGCCCCCGAATTTATTCAAGCTGTTTGGAATCAATTGGTTGGATGGTGGACCTGAGGGGATTCGAACCCCTGACGTCATGGTTGCAAACCCCGCACATGATGTCTAACTGATTGATTTTGCGGCACGGCTGGCACCCGAAAACACGCAAAATCAGCCTTGGAACGGTAAAGTGGTACTCAAATGGTACTCGTTTTTCTGTGGGCGACACTGTAGCCCAGACTTGAACAGCAAGTGCCCCGAATGATTCCTGCCCTCTCGATTGCCCCCTGCCCATAGGCAGCGCCGACCGCCTTATTGCTTCTCGAAGTCCTTCGCGGTTCGAGAGTGTTTTCAAGCCGCCTCGTGGTTTTGAGAAGAAATTCATAGCACAAAACGTGATTCTGTTGTC
>JASHSC010000540.1 GCA_030036915.1 Terriglobia bacterium | reverse complement strand
TTCAATATACAAGCGCACAGGCAAAAGCAAGCATCGACTATATTCATCGCCGCCTGGAAGACGCGGATGTCTACTTCGTCTCGAATCAGCTTTACCGCGAAGAGGTTCTTAACTGCTCATTTCGAGTCACTGGCAAAATCCCGGAGTTGTGGGATCCCGAGACCGGAAAGACGCGCGAACTCGCAATCTATTCAGAAGAAGACCATTACACGAGTGTCCCTTTGCAATTGAGCCCGGCGGAATCGGTATTTGTGGTTTTTCGAAAGGCCATCAGCACAAGGCCAATCATTTCCGTTACGCGCTCTGGAAGACCCGCTGGAAACGAACTCGAGCTTTCGCTATGCACCAATGGCGCAGTGGAAGGCGTCGCGTGGGAGAGTGACCGCTACACGATTCGCAACTCGGCGGGCGCTGAGCGAACGATTGAAGCCAACCTACCTTCGCCTGTGGTGATAGAAGGACCGTGGACCGTGAAGTTCCCACCACGACTTGGAGCCCCGCCAGAGATCCGGCTAAACAATCTGATTTCCTGGACAGTTCATTCCGACGATGGTGTGCGGCACTTTTCCGGAACGGCGGAATACACGACGCAATTCGATATTACGGGGGCAATGCTGGGTCGCGATCACCAACTCGACCTCGATCTGGGTGAAGTGAAGGAAATAGCCGAGCTGATCATCAACGGCAAGACGTGCCGCACACTTTGGAAGCCGCCCTTCCGCGCAGAGGTCACGAGCATGCTGAGGCCTGGCACCAACGTCCTCACGATTCGCGTGACCAATCTTTGGGCAAACCGCCTGATCGCGGACAGTGGGTTGCCTGAAAATCAGCGAATCAGTTGGAGCACGTGGAATCCGTATACCGGCGCTTTCAAGCTGTTGCCGTCCGGGCTGATGGGACCGGTGAAGCTGCGGATAGGAGTTCGCGTAATTATTTAGGGGGGTAAAGAATGGCGCGATACGCCTTTAAACTTCAAATTAAGGCCGGTTCGATTGCAGAGTACGAACGAGCTCACCAAAATGTGTGGCCAGAGCTTTTGGCCAAAATCAAGGAAGTCGGAATCTCCAAGTATTCGATCTTCCGGCGTGGCCAGGAACTCTTCTTATTCATGAATATTGATGACTTCGACCGGGCCTGGAACGAGTTGGCGAAGGACCCCGTCAATCAGCGCTGGAAGAAGGAAATGGATAGGCTCTTTGAGCCGGTGCCCGACCAGCAACCGGACGAGCGCTTTGCGATGATGAAAGAGGTCTTCTACTTGGAGTAGAGAATTGGAGAGAAAGTGTAAACTCCCCAAAGGCAGAATAACCGCGAGGGGAGGGAGCATATGAAAATCACCGATGTGAAGCTTTACACGATTCGAAGCGGCAACCGTGGCGAATCAGGTGCAGCCACCGGACAGTCGCAATATTGGGGTGGCGGATGGGCAACGCACTCGCTCATTGCCAACCCAATGTCGGTTCATCCCGCCTACGCACGTGTGCGGACGCAGTGGATGGGACCGGGTCAAGATCCCTATGCCATCGAGATACTTACAGACGAAGGTGTATCCGGCCATGTCGTGAATTATGGCGGGGGACCGTTTGCATGCGCGGTCGTCCAGAAGCACTTTCGGAGATTCTTGATCGGGAGCGATCCTTTTGATATCGAGCTCATCTGGGACCAGATGTATCGCAGCACCATGCCCTACGGAATGGGGGGCGTCGTCTCCATGGCCATGAGCGGTGTGGACTTAGCCTTGTGGGACCTTGTCGCCAAAGTGTTGAAACAGCCGGTTTACCGCCTGTTGGGCGGCAAGACCAAGGGCAGAATCCCCTGTTACGTCACGGTGCATCCCGACCAGGCGGCCTGCTGGAAGGGCCGGGGCTTCTTTGGGGTCAAGATCGCGGCTCCTTGGGGAGTCGCCGACGGGCGAGACGGTCTTCGAAAGATGGAGCAGTGCATCGCCAAAGTCCGCCGTGATTTGGGCGACGATCTTGAAATTATGATCGATTGCTATATGTCTTGGAATATCGAGTTTGCGACCCGTCTTGCCGAGCGCGTTCGTCAGTACGACGTGAAGTGGTTCGAGGACCCCTTGCCAAACGGTTGGGCAGAACACCTGAACGCCGAGTTGCGTTCAAAGATTTCCCCGATCCAGGTGGCAATAGGGAATCTGGAATACAACTACAAGGCCTTTCATTCCATTCTGGCCCAGCGGGCAGCGGATATCATCCAGCCAGAGTTGATGTGGTGCGGCGGGCTCACAGCGGTACGACGGATTGCCGCGATCGCTAAAGCCGACGATATCCCTGTCATACCTCATGGTTCCGGTGCATACAACTATCACTTCGTCCTTTCCAACACTAACTCGCCCTACGCCGAGTTTCTCTCCGTGGATGACGGCACAAAGGTGCGCCCCATCTTTGACTCGCTGATCAACGAACCGCTGCCTGAGAATGGGTTCGTGACTATTCCGGACCGACATGGCTTTGGGGTTGAGCTCAATCGAGATTACTTAGTCCCGTTCGAACCGTAGATGAGGATGCCAAATCTGTCGACGAGGTATTGGAAGAGAATAATCCCCGAAGTAGAGAAGACAAATTCATTCTCCACGGCCATCCCCATCCTCCAATTCAGAGGCATCACCTGGCGCTCCCGCTGGCACCGAGGTTTCTCGCCCTGCCTCTCGAGAGCACGACGGCAAAGCCAAACTGGCTTACGCGAAAATTCCCGATCCGATTCGGACCTGCGCCTGGCAAGACCGCCCGCCTTGCCGGATTCACCGCCGCAGTATTATTCCGTTTCGAAAATAAGTGAAGCCGGAGCGGGGTTACACTTCAGGAAGCAATTCATGCAAGCTGCGAGCGATGCGCCCAGACCTTCTGAAAGGCCTTGACGTACTGGTCGATGATGTCGTCCGCCTGGTCGTAAAATAAGGGCATGAAAATGTGCTGATTGTTGATGTAATCGTCCCCCGGCATGGAGGCAGGAATTACCGGGGGATGGTGCCACCATTTTGCCTCGGAGTAGATCGTGAGCTTGTGCTGCTCGGGATAAACCCAGGTGGAAACCCCCACGCCTTCCGCCTTCAGCGCTTTCACCAGTGCATCGCGCGAAAAACCGGCCTTGGCGGAATCAATCAGCAGCATGTTGGCGTGATAGTAGACGCGTTTTTGGTCGGGGCGCACGCGGGGTTCACTAAGCCCGGCCAATTGAATCAAGGGATCGTTCAGCCGGCGAACGTTCATTTCCACCAAGGCGTTCATGGCGTCGAGTTTGCGAAGCTGCATGCGGCCGACTGCCGCAGCAAACGGGTGAATGCGATACTTCTGGCCAAATCCCGTTCCGGCATAGCGATGAACCGGGCTATCGGCGGGAAAGGTTTCAGGCGCCGTGTATTCGCCGAAGGCCGTGGCGCGCTCATAGTGCAACCGGGTGTGGTACATCCCCATGCCGCCTTCCACGGTGGGCAAACACTTGCTCGCCTGGAAACTGAAAATCGCCAGGTCGCCCCAGGTGCCCATTTTTCTGCCCTGCATTGTCGCTCCGTGGGCGTGGGCGGCGTCCTCCAGAACGATCAGGTCTTTCTCTTTGGCGAAATCCCGGATATGGTCCATCTCGCAGGGTAAGCCCCAGGAATGCATCGGAAACACCGCGCGTGTGCGCGAGGTGAGCTTGCGCTGCATGTCTTCCAAATCCATCGTGCCGGTGGCGGGATGGATGTCGACGAAGATGGGGACGTAGCCGAAGAAGCGCATCGCCAGGCAATCAGTGGGGAAGTCGTAAGAGGGCACCAAAACTTCGCTGCCCGGCTCAAGGTCGATGGCGAAGAACATGCTGTTAATGGCGGAGGAACCGTTGATGTGCGCGCGGAGGAAGGGAATGCCCGTGTACGCCTGCCACTCCTTCTCGAAGAGGGGGAGTTCCTCGTAAAACTTGTCCGTGTCGATCAGGCGGTGAAGCGCGTCCTTCTCGCCCTGTCCATAGCGCGGCCAGCGGGTGAGGGCCTCAAACTTATCATGAGGAAAATCAACCGATTTCGCGCCGCCTAACAGGGCGAGCGATTCCGTGGCGCGCGGATAGGCGCTCAAGGCCTCGGGCATGGCCAGCCCCAGCAGGGCTGCGCCGCTGCTTTGCAAGAAATTTCTGCGGCTTTCGCTCGCGTTTTCTCCAAACTCTTTCTTAATCATGTTAGTTCCCCCCCCTCGCTGCCTAAGATTTCGATTTTTATTCTCCAACCTGCGCTTTAATTGCCCGCATTCAATGACTTGCAATAGGAGCCGGAATCATCATCAAATCCGTCCGGTCGTGTCCATTTTGATTGACGGCGGCGAGAGCATACACAGATCCGTCCAAGCCAACCGCGATAGAATTCACCTCCCGCGGCCGCTGGCCGTCGGGAAAGAAAACAGCTCCATGATCGATATATTTTCCCGTTGGAATGTAGTAGGTAATCAAGTGGAGGTCTTCCTCGCCCTTGGACTCCCCTTTCAGGGCCACGGCCTTTCCCGCCACACGCTTTCCACCGCGATAAATAGGGCCACCGGTGAGATAGTACAAAGTCTTTCCATCCGGCCCGAGGATGAATCCCAGGTAGCCGTAGCTAAACTCGTCGTACATCCCGCTGCGCTGTGAGGGAAGGGAAGTGATGCGGTCCAGCACTTCGACGCGCGGAATGCGCGGGTCAAATCGGAAGAGATAGCCGGAGTTGCCGTGAACGCCATACACCGCGTTTTCAGGCGGATACCAGATCGCCTGCCGCCAGTTGTATCCCATGGTTCCGGAGGAGGTAGGGTCGTAGACGCCAAAATAATCCTTGCGCATGTCCTCGCCCTCGATTTTTTCCACCTTGTCCTGGTCGTAGCGATAGCGGAAGATGAAGCCGTCGGCGGAGGTGAAATAGACCGATCCATCGCGCGGATCAACCACCAGCGAGCGGCACAGCGTGCGATACTGCGGCCCGCGCACGCTTTCGCCCAGTGCCGCATAGAGTCCCAGATCCTTAAGCTGTTTCGTGTGCAGGTCGTAGTAGATGAAGTATCCCGTGGGCCACGTCTCGCCGTACAAGCGGCCGCGCGCCGGGTCCATGGTCATGGCAATGATGCCTTCGTTGTGCGGGGCGAGCGCCAGGTTCTCAAATTTGCCGCTGGCCATGTCATAGGAGAGAAAATGTCCGCCCGGGTAGGGCTTGTAACCCGGCGGCGGAACTCCCGGGGTTTCCATCCCATTCTTAATTGTGTAATATCCAATATGGGATGCAAAGTATAGTTTACCGTTTGATTCCCAGAAACGGACGTGCGATTTGTTCTGGGGAATGGCCTTCAAGCCTTTTTCCCCGCAGATTTCGGTCAGGTCGCCCAGGTGCCGGATTTTCTCCGTCTTCGGGTCGAAGGAGTAAACTTGCGCGCCCACATCGATGGTCTGGGAGGAAAGCACGTAGTAAATTTTCCCATCGCTCGCCGAGCTGATGCCGTTGTAACTGTCATGCGCCTCGCTGAAGCCGGAATTGTAAATCTTCGCCGTAAGGCGGGGCATGGCTAACCAGTTCTGTTCCGCGGTCTGCGCTGCGGCAAAATGATTGCCCGCAAAAAGCAGGCACACACACGCCAAGATGCTCCACCTTAAGGATGCCATTCGAGTTTACCCTTTAACCTTCCTTCAGCCCTTTTCTTTTTAAAGCTCACTTCATGATTTCACTCAGGAGAACCGGCGCGCCCCCGCGCTCCGCACTCAAATCCGCCGCCTCCATGAATGCCAGCGTCTCAAGCGATTCGCTATTGGCCACGGGAGGCACGCCCGTCTGGAAGAACTTCACGATCTGAACCAGCAGATCGCGATAAGCCTCCGGCTTGCCTTCGGAGTGCAGCACGCCTTTTTCCCCGTAAACGGTAATCGAAAAGGCATAGAGCCCGCTGCTGAATCCGCGCATCACTCCCAGGCGGCCATCCTTCCATTTTCCGATCAGCACGTCCTCATTGCCGGAAGTTTGCATGGTAACGGACTCACATCCCAGGCCCATGAGCTGGTAGAGCATTTCGACAGCATGGACGCCGTAATTGAACATCGAAGGTTCGTGAATTTCCCGGATGGTGGGTCCCAGCACGTCATAAGTGAGAATCTTCCCGATGCCTTCGGGGTTCTTCAAGCGCGTGGTTTCACTCCAGAAGCGCAGGCTGGAGGCGCTGAACCACGGCACGCCCGCTTCCTTACCCAGCCGGGCGATTTCCACCGCATCCTTATAACTGCCCGCCAGAGGCTTATCGATGAACACCGGCTTGTGCGCCGCGAAGACGGGTTTGACCTGTGCCAAATGCGGCCGCCCGTCAACGCTCTCGAGGAGCACGGCGTCAACTTTCGAGCAAAGCGTGGGAATGTCGGGCACGATTTCGATGTGCCAATTTTCCTGAAGCTCCTTGGTGAAGCCATCCACGCGGCTCCAACTCGATTTCACGTCGGGACTTCCACCCTTGAAGGCAGCCACGACGCGCAGGCCTGGCACATATTGCGGGTCATTCGGATCATTCAAGCTTTTCGTAAAGGCAATGACGTGTGAAGTGTCGAGGCCGATGATTCCCACTTTGATCGGCGCGCTGGAATCCGACTGAGCGAAGCAGCTCCCGGTAGCAAGCAGCGCAAACGCCGCGCATGCCGCGAACATTCGAGTAGCACAGCGCCAAACCATTTGTCCTCCTCGTAATGTCGGTCCCGCCTAGGCGGGACCGGCGCTAATCCATCACTTCCCGAATCCCCTGCTTCAGAACCTCTTCCACCGGCGACCCGACAAACGACTGCGTCGGCTCGTAACCTCCCTCGGAATAAGCCTTGTCGGTGCAGATGTAGCCGGTTCCGCCATCGCCGTAGGACGCCACGGCAACAAAGTTATCGGGGCGAACGTTCTGCGCGAAGAGTTGATATTCCACGAATGCCTCGCCGGGAAGATGCACGATGTTGGCGGGCCCGAGCCGGTAAGAACTGATGTCAACGCTTGACTTCATCTTGACCCGGTTATACCAGGCAAGTGCAATCGCCGCGGTCATGCGAACGGGGTAGGTTTGCGAAGTGTCAGCCAGCATTTTTCGAAAATGCTGGGGTGAAAAGTCCGCCTCCTGCCGGAGTGGAAATCTTATGTCGGTAGTTCTCCAGCCAAGCGTCGCCGGCACGGGTTTGCCGCTTGCGGCAATCGCGGCTTTCATGCCGTCATAGAGCCGATTGGCAAGCACCATGCGCATCGGATGCGATCCGTCGTTGTATTTTCCGGCCGCGACGTTTCCCGCGCAGCCGGTGAAATAAATCTGCGGTATCCCTTCATCTTTTTCCAGCTTCTCGCGTGCGATTCCCGTGGTGTCGGGATTCATGTGGCCCTGGCCGTAGTAACTCTGCGGATGCGAGGCGTAATAGTGCAGGCGCGCGATGGGCCGCTCGCTGTTCAGCAGCGTAATGGTGCGTATCCAGGGATCGATCAATCCCTCGGGCGCGGCAATCAGCACCGGATCGTTGCAGTGGCTCAGGCGCACGCCGATGGTTCCGTTGGGCAAGGGAACGCGGCGATTGGAAGCGAACTTCTCCACCTTGGCCTTGCCGCAGGCAATGTGAGTGAGGGGTTCGAGCGTCTGCAAAGCTTCGCGCGCCGCGGAAGCCACGCGGGCCGACGCGGCCCCGATAAACTCCAGGTCCGTTGTGCGCGGAGGCGACGGCACCATCTCCACCAAGAGTTCAGCGAAGGTGTCGTAAAACGGGGCGTCATGCGGATGTAGACAGTGCACTTCAACCTGTAATTCGTTTACGCCCAGGGCCCCGGCCAAGTCCCTGCGAAACAGATCGTGCGCGCCCGTCCGCAGCTCGCAATAATCAACCGCACAGAGGACGTAGCGCGTATCACCGCCGGAAATCACCACACCCTTCGCCAGCAGCGGGATATCCGCGCTTGTGGCGACGGGAGGTTTGCACATCGGCAAGGGGCTGCCAACGGGTGGGGTGATTTCACAGGTAAAAACCGCAGCTTGAAGTTTTGAGGACTCTCCGCGGGTGGTCCCCGGCGGACCGGCGGTTACTAAATCCAATTTCGGCGCCGCACCCAGTGCCGGAATGGCGGCAATGAAACTCCGTCGAGATATCCCTTTCAAATCGTGGCCCTCGTCGAGTATGTGAGAGGGGGTAGTATATCCTTCCAGCCCATAAATGCGGGTACTAAATTGACAATTTCGTAGGATTTGGGCCTAGCGACCGTGCCGTAAACGGAGAGAACAAATTTAAGGGAATGATCGTCAACCGTCTCAGCTCAAGCCCGATGGGCAGACAGAGGGCGACTTATCCATCTTGACGCTCGCGTGGGGCAGTGAGACACTAGCCCTGTCCGTCAATTGCACGCAACATTCAGCTTGATCACAAACTGCGCCCTTGATTCGCGCGGATTTGTGTCGCCTTTGGAGGTGGCCATGGTTCGGCCTCGAGAGTTATCGAAAAGGTCTGCCGAAAGTGACAGGCGAAGTCTGCATTTCGTCCTGCCGCTCATCACTTTGAGCCTCATTTGCTTTCTGGCTCAGCCGGGATTTGCCTCGAAGGTGCCGGTGCGAGACGGTCTGGAGGTGAAGCTCGAGCTCCGCAACGTTCTCACTACAGACAATGTGCGCAAGGGCGATGAAATCGAATTTGAGGTGGCGGAGGACGTGATGATCAACGGCCACGTGGTCATCGCGAAGGGAGCGACGGCGCACGGCAAGGTTCTGGACGTCAAGGGTGCTTTCAATCCTCGAGCCAATAACGCGGAAGTGGTCTTTCAGTTCTTGACGGTCAGCTCAGTTGATCATCAGGATCTGCCGGTGCGCCCCCGCGTCGATCGAACCAAGAAAGGCCATGACGATGAGATTCACGAAAAGTCGCCGATTCCGGGACAGATTGCGCGGGTGGTAGGAGCGGACAAAGGGAAGGAATATGAAGTCTACGTTGACGGCTCGTTCAGCGTTGAAGCCTCCGATGCGATGGTTATGACGCCGGCGGCTGCAGCGCCAAATCCTGAGGCGACTCCGGCAAGTGCGCCCGCCTCGGCGGTGGCCCAGGCTGCAACCGCTGCTCCCGCGCCCCTGGCCGCGGCGGACCTTGCAGGCGCGCCGTCATCCGTGGAATTTGGAAGCACACCCGACGGTGCGGATATCGTGATTGACGGAAACGTGGTGGGCAATACGCCCTCGATATTGCGCCTTACACCAGGGCACCATTCCATCGAGATTCGCATGGCGGGTTACCGGACATGGTCGCGCATCATGGTGGTTGATCCGGAATCTCACCCATCGGTGCGGGCAATCCTCATCAAGCAATAGGCTTGGAGATTACCGAGGTCGCGAATCAGTTACCGCAACAAGCTTCACCTGCGGAGGGTTGGCTATGATAATGAGACGGAGCATATTCATTTGGGGATGGGTCGTAACATCAATGTGCATCGCGGCGCAAGCACAAACGGTGCACGTTGCGGATGGCACACAGGTCCGGGTTCGGCTGACGGCCGATCTGCTGAGTTCGCAGGCCACCGTAGGCGCTACGGTGATGATGGAAATCTCTCAACCTTTGATTTCGCAAGGCGTCACCGTGATACCCCCAGGATCTGTGGCCTGGGGCGCAGTGCAAGAAGCGAAGAAGGGAAAAGTCCTGAATTTCGATGTCGAAGGTTTGCGGCTGCCGAATCAAAACATTGTCAAGCTGCGTGTCAGCCCGCGCAAAACCACCAGTGCCGGGAAGGATGAAATCAAAGTTATCACGCAGG
>JASHSC010000539.1 GCA_030036915.1 Terriglobia bacterium | reverse complement strand
TAAGGAGTCTGGCAAATTCCCATAGAGAAGAAATCTCCATGCCCCGGCGGGTTGATTTTGTAGAGCTGATACCAGACGTTTCCATAATTTATGGTTTCATCGCGTGCGAAAAAATACTGATGAGGCGGAGGGAATACTGCCAGACTACCCCCCTGGCCCTCCGCAATCAGGGTTCGCCGGTGGACCTTCAAGTGCGGGCCCTCCAGGTCAATGTCGCTGAGCAGGCGGTGCTGCTCGAATTTGTCGTCCGCGTCAAGCCAAACGAGATTGTCTAATTCCTTCGTCGAGCATCTCGTCAGCCAGGCGTTGTAGTAATACGCAACCTGCGGTTCGTGGGTGGAGACCACCGCTTCCTGCTTCACGAGATTGCTTCCTGCGTAGAGGGTCAGTACCAATTTGCCGGAGAAGGGTCCCATCTGAAGTTCGGGGATCGTCACCACAAGCTGAGTTCCATCGCTCTCCACTCGGCAGCCCGTGATGACCAACTTGCTGAAATGTGTGCTAATTT
Organism: Terriglobia bacterium; assembly: GCA_030036915.1. Taxonomy (GTDB): domain Bacteria; phylum Acidobacteriota; class Terriglobia; order UBA7540; family UBA7540; genus Bog-366. Next base: position 3,185 of record JASHSC010000539.1, on the reverse strand, counting down.
CCTGTGGCCGTGTGGAGGGATTGTCAAAGAAACTGTCCTCCCACGACCCATGGCGACGGCCCGTGTAAACCCAGAACGCGGGGGCAGCGTCCTTCAGAACGCTCTCCTCGCCAGCCGCGGATCCCCCACGAGACAACGCTGCAAAGAGCCGGTCTGGGTCGAGGAGATTTAACTTCAGCCGCAAGGCCGTTTCCATTTCTCCCGTCCATTCGATCGTCAGCAGATCCCCCGACCGCGTGACGGCAAAGCCCCGCGAAGGGCGGAAACCGCTCAGGTCGACGGTTACCGCTCCATAGCTCAGGGGCGCGAAAATCATCGCCGCAATCACAATTACTGAGGCAGCAAGTTGCTTCCCTCCCGGAGAACAAAACTGCTTCGCCCACACATGCGCCGGATTGTGCAGCAATTTCATGACAGACTCTGAATTTCAGGGAAAGGGAAGAAGAAGCTGATCAACGCAATTACGCCGTCTTGCCGCCCAAGATCCTCTCAAGCTGTGCCAGATGATTGAGTGTATGCCCCGCGATAATCCGAATTACCGTCTCCGCCTTCTCCGGTCCGCGCTCCGGGTGGGTGGCGGTCTTAGCAAGGTCCTCCGGCCCCAACCTGCGGAACAGTGACATGTTCCAATCACGAATCGCCTGAAACGTGGACGCTGCCTGAAGGCCGTCGATGTTGTCGTACAGCCGTGCCCAACCATCCTGATCAAACGGTTGAATCACCAATTGCGGCTCCGAAAGAATCTGCCGCACGCGGAAGCCAAATGCCATTTCACAGTCGGCAAGATGGGCAAGCACTTGCGCGGCAGTCCACTTTCCCGGCGCGTAGCTGCGTTTCAATCCCGAGCGGCCCAGTGCCTGCGCAATGGCGGGAATCCTTTCCTGGGTTTCGCCTAATACCTCCAAAGGATCGCGATTGCCGAGTAACTGCGCATAAGGGTGCGTCGCGGCCATGCTCATTTCTCCTCTCACACAGCGATGCTAACACCGCTCCGAACAATTTCGCCCGTTCCATTAGCGCACCAACTTGAGCGCAGGTCAAGCCACTCTCCTGGGGAGATATTGAACAAACTCCGCCGGATTCAGATTGTACAATATGACTTGCAAATTGCAAGCGATTCGGCTAACTTGTCGATGGTGGGCGGAAAGGTCAAAATTAAGCACCGGTCAGGTTGCCCGGTGAGCGTTTCTCTCGAGTTGCTCGGCGACCGCTGGTCGCTCTTGATTATCCGTGACCTGATGGTTCGCGGCCTGAAGACGTATCGTGACTTTCAGCACTCGGGTGAAGGGATCTCGTCAAATATCCTCGCAGACCGTTTGCGCAAGCTGGAAGCCTCGGGAATCATAACGGCGGAAAAGGAGGCGACCGACAGGCGCAGGACGAACTACCGGTTGACGGAAAAAGGCATTGAACTCGCGCCTGTGCTGCTCGAGTTGCTCATCTGGGGTGCGCGGCACGAGAAGACCGGCGCGCCGTGCGCAGTGATCGATACAATGGCCAGGAATCGAAAAAAAGTCCTTGCGGAAGCCCGGCGGCGCTGGCGGGAAGAGGATCCAACGCCGTTGTTGCCGAAATTCGGCAACTCAAAGAATGGCCGCAAATCGCTGATGAACCGCAAATTAAATTTCATCGAAAGGGGTGAAACATGAGCGGAGTTCGAGTCTTGGTAGGGACGCACAAAGGCGCATTCATCCTGGAGTCCGACGGCAAGCGCGAAAAATGGAATGTGAGTGGGCCGCACTTTGCCGGGTGGGAGATTTACCACATGAAGGGATCTCCCGCCGACCCCAACCGCATCTACGTTTCTCAAACCAGCGGCTGGTTCGGACAGATCATCCGCCGCTCGAACGATGGCGGCAAAACGTGGGAAACACCGGGCGGCGAGAAGGTGCCGCAACCCGGCGAGTTTCCGTCCGGGCAGAGCAACAAGTTCGTTTACGACACGACGCCTGAGACCGGCAAGCCACTCACCACCCATCAATGGTACGACGGAACGCAGCACCCCTGGGAATTCAAGCGCGTCTGGCATCTCGAACCATCCCTGACGGATCCGGACACCGCCTACGCGGGCGTAGAAGACGCTGCCCTATTTCGAACCACCGACGGTGCTCACACCTGGCACGAAATCTCGGGACTGCGCGGCCACGGCACGGGACCCAAGTGGCAACCGGGCGCCGGTGGCTTGTGCCTGCACACCATTATTCTCGACCCGGGCAATCCCGGCAGAATTTTCATTGCCATTTCTTCGGCGGGAGCCTTCCGCACGGACGACGGCGGCAACACGTGGAAACCCATCAATCAGGGGCTAAGGTCGGCGTACATTCCCGATCCCACGGCCGTAATAGGCCATTGCGTTCACCATATCGCCAAACACCCCTCCCGCCCTGACGTGTTGTTCATGCAAAAACACTGGGACGTGATGCGCAGCGACAACGCCGGAGATTCGTGGCGTGAAGTCAGCGGCAATCTGCCGACGGATTTTGGATTTTGCATTGACGTCCACGCGCACGAGCCGGAGACGATTTACGTAGTTCCCATCAAGAGCGACTCCGAGCATTTCCCGATGGAAGGCAAACTCCGCGTCTTTCGCAGCCGAACCGGCGGGAACGATTGGGAAGCGCTTACCAAGGGCCTGCCACAACGCGATTGCTACGTCAATATACTGCGCGACGCTATGGCTGTGGACCAGCTCGATTCCTGCGGCGTTTATTTCGGCACCACGGGCGGGCAGGTCTACGGGTCCGCCGACGCGGGAGACACCTGGGCGCCCATCGTCCGCGATTTGCCTGCAGTCCTTTCCGTTGAGGTCCAGACGCTACAATGATTCGAGTGATCTTGCCGCAACACCTGCGCACGCTGGCGCGTGTTGAAGGCGAGGTGCAGGTTGATGTGGATGGGCCGGTGACCCAGCGATCCGTGCTTGACGCGCTCGAGGCGCGCTACCCGGTTCTGTGCGGCACCATGCGTGACCATGTCACGCTCAAGCGCCGGCCTTTCATCCGGTTTTTCGCCTGCCAGGAGGACTTGTCGCACGAAGCGCCTGATTCGCCATTGCCGGAAGCCGTCACAACCGGCGCCGAACCTTTCATGGTGATCGGCGCTATCGCCGGAGGATAAATGAGAATTTCAAAATGTAGTGACAACGTGAATCCTAGCGCGGGCGTCTTGCCCGCTGTGGCATGGGT
>JASHSC010000052.1 GCA_030036915.1 Terriglobia bacterium | reverse complement strand
CTCCCGGCTCGATGGGCTTGGCGGCGGCAAGGCCCAGTTCATCGTGATAGAGATGCGCGACACCCTCCGGCGCCGTCGTGTAAAACGCCACGTGGTCGATACCCAAAATCTTGGGCCGCACGGAAGCATTCTGCGCGGCGTAAGCCAAGCTCGAGAATCCCAGAAAAATTATCACCCATGCTCTTTTCACGAAATCACCTGGACATCCTGTGCGTTGCGGCGAATTCAAATACCGAGCATACGAAAACCCATTCTACTTCCCTCACATTGTCATGTCACCGGCGAATGGTCCTGGTCCACTACCAGACGCCTACGCGGATTGACTCTCCTCGGTGCAAGGCCGTACCATCGGGGCATGACATCAGTTTTCGGCGTCCGATTTCCAGCCTTTAAAGCTGGGCTCATCGTGGTGCTCTCTATCTCCGCTCCCCTGCGCGCCGATGAATTCAGCAAAACCTTTCACTATTCCACCCGCATGTTTTCCTTCGGCACGCTCACCATTGACACGCGCATGGGCGACGTGCAAGTGGACGGCTGGGACGAGCCACGCCTGGAAATCGAAGCAGAAAAAGTGGTGGAAGCGAAGGACGAAAAGCACGCCCAACTGCTTTACGACCAGGTGCAGGTTGTGATGGAAGGGCAGGACAAGGCAGTCCTGCTCCACACCGTATATCCTTCGCGTAGTTTGTCGCACCCGTTCCACAACGAATCGAATCTCACCGTGAATTTCCGCATCCACATGCCCTTTGACGCCAACGTGCGCATGAAATGCGTGGATGGCGAGGTGCGGGTGAGCGGTTTGATAGGCCGGCAGCAAGTGAACCTGAACTACGGCGACGTTGAAATCGACGTTCCCTCCATCTACCGCCTGCGCTCGCTGAACGCCCGGGCGATCTTGGGCTACGTGCAGAGCGATTTGCACGGAGAAAATAGCGCCGGATGGGGCCGGCGAATCATGTTTTGGAATTCCGGCGGCGACCAGGACATCAAAATCCGCGTCCGCATGGGCGGAGTTTATGTTTACAGCGGCCTATAATTATGGCCTCCGTTCCCGGCTTTCATAGGGAGCAGCTCAAACCTGGAACACTTTCTGCACCCAATCAACGGCTTGCAAATATGCAGCGGAGACTTGCGCGTCTTCATGCCGGAGCCTGGCCGCGAGTTCGCCAACGTCATTCCATCTTCCCTCTTCGAAAGCCCTCACGAGGTCCAGGATCTCGCGGCAGCGGTTGGGCTGGCCCAGCAGTGCGGCTCGAACCGCTTCGGGCAGGGCAATTTCCGCGACAATTTCCGAAATCGGCCGGCCCAGAAGCGCTTCCATCAGCGAGAGCACGCCCAGCAGAAACATGCAGGGCCCTTCGCTGCCGGCGCCATGGTTCGCCGCCAGCAACTCGCAGCAGCGCCCGCGGGCGAGTGAGGTGGAAACCAGTTCGTTCGGCTTATTGCCCGCGATGCCCAGCACCGCCGCCACCGACGCCCACTTCCTTACCTCTCGATCTCCCAGCAGTGCCAGGGCATGGCTGGTGGATCTGATCTCCCGCCGGAAGCCAAATAGCGACGAGTTCACGAGCCTCAGGAGTTTGTAACAAAGTGAAACTTCGCGCTCGATCAGCTCCACGATCTCGTCACGGTCAAGGTCCGGCTGATTGATGGCCTGCAGGATTCGCAGGTAGTGAATCTTGAAGGCGGGAATATGAAGGGTGGGAATGATCTGGGGCTTGCAAAAGAAATAACCCTGGAAGTAGGTGTAGCCGTTGGCGCGGGCTTCCGCAAATTCTTCACGCGTCTCCACCTTTTCCGCAAGAAGCTGAATGCCGCGCGGCGCAAATCTTTCCACTGCCTGCCTGCGGTTGCCAGGCGACGAGAGCTTAAAGTCGATCTTGATGATGTCGGCCAGATCGATGAAGGGTTGAAACCTCTCATCGTACACAAAGTCATCCAGCGCGATGACGTAGCCAAGCTTCTTTAACGCCCGGCAGGCTGCCAGGACTTCCTCGTCCGGCTCGATGGTTTCGAGAATCTCGATGACGGCCTGATCCTTGGGCAGGAGCGTGGCGTATTCGTCAATCAGGAACTGGCGCGTGGCGTTGAGGAAGGCTTTCCGGCCGGCGGTCAGAATCCTGGCGTCGGCATTGAGAAAGTTGTCGGTCACGTCGCAAGCGGCGGCGGTCCCATCCTTGGCGTTGTAACGATTCTCAAAGCCAGAGCGGAACAGGAGCTCATAGCCGAACACCCTCTCCTTGCGGTCAAAAATCGGCTGGCGAGCGATGAAGCGTGTAGGGGAACTCGTGAGGGAAGCCAACTCAGGCGTCGCGGCGCGAAGATCCATATCCTGCTCATCGGCTATTTCGCCCGAGAATTTAGCTTCTACGTTTGATTTCTGAACGAAAAGTCCCCCCTGCCGGCCATCCCAGGCGAGCAACCTTCGTGCCCCTTCAAGGTTCGGGGGACCGTGTGACGACTGCAAATCACATGCTAACGGGAACTTATGCCGCCCGTCTAACGTATCAAACTACGTGCAGTGCTCCGAAGGAGGAAACATGCAAAGCTTTCGAACCCCGGAGATTTACGGCAGAGGGCAAACGGCAGGAGGAAGTTCCGGCAAGGTGGGGATTCTTCAGTTTCCTGCCTCTCGTCTCGCGTACACCGCTTGCCATGTTCTCGTCCTGACGGTCCTGGCCATGCTCGTGATGGCGTCGGTTGCGCGCGCTGATTCCCGCGTCGAGAAGAATCTGGAGCTTGCACCCGGCGGCAGGTTCACGCTGGAGTCGGAGGTGGGGAGCGTAACGATAACGGGCACGACGCGGCCGGGTGCGCATATCGTCGTAACTTCCCCGAAGGACGATTTGGAAAGCGAACTCGAGATCACCTACACGGCCGGAAACGGCTGGGCCAGCGTAACGGCACGCCGCAAGCATGAATCCGAGTGGGAGCACAGAATTTCCGTGCACTTTGAAGTTGAGGTGCCGGCGGAAACCCGCACCGAAGTTCACACCGGCGGAGGAAGCATCACGATCTCCGGACTGCACGGCGATTCCGATTTGAAAACCTCGGGCGGCTCCATCGAAGTCAGCGGCTTGACGGGCAATCTGCAAGGTCACACCTCCGGCGGCTCGATTCACCTCACCGAGGTGACGGGCGATGCTCATGTGGCAACTTCGGGCGGAACGATTAGCGCGCAGTCGGTGGATGGAAATCTCACCGCACACACCAGCGGCGGAGGGATTCACATCGAGCGTGTCTCCGGTTATGTTGAGGCCACTACTTCTGGCGGCTCCATCCATGCCGTTTACAGCCCCGGCAATCGGCACGGCGGAGTTCTTGAAACCTCCGGCGGCTCCATTGAGTTGGCTATCGACTCCTCCGCCAACCTGAATCTTGACGCCTCCACGTCCGGCGGCTCGGTTTCAAGCGATGTGCCCGTGCGCACGGAGGGAACTTTGAGCCACTCCCACTTGCAGGGGGCGATTGGCTCGGGTGGGGATGAGTTGCGCCTGCATACCAGCGGCGGGTCGATTCACATCCGGGCGCTTTAAGTATGGGATCAGGGAATGCGGTGTATCAGGCAGGATTCGCGGAGAGGAGCCTGCACTCGCGCCTGGCGGTCAGGCCTCTCTCAGAAAGCTCCAAATCCAGCCCACAAAAGTCAGGACCAAAAAAGGATAAGCGTAACTCGGAAGTGGCCGCGAAATGGGCAACAAGTGTTCGCCCTGGAAAATTCTTGTCGCCGTGGTGACAAACAGGATCGAGCTGACCACCCCCAGAAGGCGCACCCAAACAGGGAATTCCCGCGGGACGCTGATGAGCAGGAGCGCCATTGCCCACAATCCGATGCCGGCACCAAACGCCGGAACGCTCCCCTCAAGACCTGCCGCCAGTCCCGAGAGCATGACCGACTCTCCGATTGCGAAAACCAGGAATCCCGCTGCGACAAAATCGCTTCCCTTCCGGTTATACTTCAGAGCAAGGAGGGCGGTAGCCACCACCAAACCCAGACTGTCGATTTCCCAGAAACCGTTTCGCAGTTGGGCCGAAGCCACCACGCTCCCTGCCATACCAAACACCGCGCCCAAAGCAAGGCCCACAGCAGCCACGACGTTGATTGGGTTTTTCATAGGGGACAAATCTATACGGCAAGAATCGGGAGTGCAAGCCCTTCTCGCAATATCAGGTTACGACTCTGGCCATGCGCAAATCACCGACCGGGCCGCAATCAGCCAGCCGTCTCTGGCGGCACAATCTGCACATCCTGCACGGTAATCAGTCTCTTGCCGGCCATGCGTCGCAGGGTGGGCATGACTTCCGTAATTTTTGCCGCCGCTTCCACAAACTGCACCACCACGGGCAGCGTGCTTCCCACGTCAACGAGCGAAGTGGTGACGATGCCCGCTCCTTTGGTGAAGCCGGCGAGCCCGCGCAACACCGTTCCGCCCGCGCAGCCCGACTTGTGCAGAAACCTGAGAATTTCCAGGTCCAGCGGGCGGTGCTCCCACTTGTCCGCTTCGTTCAAGTAGATGCTGACGAGTTGAAATTTGTCGGTTGGCATCAGAGTGCTCGCGCGGCGACGGCTCCGAGCAGCGCGCAGAGGAAGCAAAGCGTGTTGTTGGCCAGGAAATTCAGCGTGGCGTCCCAAAGGCGGCCTTGCTCCATCATCTTGAACGTCTCGAAGGTATAACTTGAAAATGTGGTGTACGAGCCGCAGAAACCCACCGCAATCAGCAGCCGCCATTGCGGTGAAGACAGCACGCGCTCCGTCGTCCAAATCAGGAAAAACGCCAGGACAAAACTCCCCGTGGTGTTGACGGCGAGCGTACCGAGAGGAAACGACGCGGTCTGGTGGCGGGCCAGCCAATCGCTTACGAAGTAGCGCAGGTTTGCTCCAAAGACCGCACCGACGGCAATGATTCCTGCGGGTTTAAGCCAGTCCATTTTTCCTGCTCTCGCTCCACCCGGCTGCTTTTTTCATGCGGGGCGTTGCGTTCATCAAAAAGTCAATATACACTGACTTGATTTTGATCTGGGATCCAAAGTGGTAACGCGGATTGGCGGCGAGCGCGCACATTTTCACGATCGCCCCGGGGACCTGCCGGCTGAGCTCCAGAACTTCCTGCTCGAAGCCCGAAAGATTGTATCGCGCAAGCCCGAATCGCTGGATGCATTCTCGCAAAAGCTCACCCGCCGCTTCCCCCCGGCAGAGGTTGCAACTTGAGGCGCTCCTGCTCACCCCAGTAAAAAAACCTGCAGAGGCGGTCGATCTTTTGCTCCTCGTCATCACGGAGGAGCAGGTAGATGGGTGTCCGGCGCATCCAGAACATTTCCTTAAGAACGCTTGCAGCAGCTTTCGTCAGGGGAGGAAGATGGTCAAGAAAGATGCGGTAATCACCACCCTCCAGCGCGCGGTAGAGCGCGCCTTTCAGCCGGCTGCTGGAAAGACCCTTCAGCCACGGCGCAAATGTCTGCGCCGAGACTCCCTCCGAGTGAAGCCGCCGCCGCAGGTTTCTGTCACCAGTTTTATGCAGGCAGCCGACCAATTCCCTAAGCAGGCCACGGAAATCCTTCGCGCCGCGAATTTCGAGGCACCGCCCTTTCAGTCCCTCCGGAAGACTGGCGAACACGCTTGTCGCCAGCGCCGTTTTGCCGATTCCTGCGGGGCTGAGAATCATCAAACCTTCGCGCTTGATCACCGCATTTCTCAGGCGGCATGACTCATCTCTCCGGTCGACGAAGAGCGGCGGCTCGAGCAATCGAAATTCTCCTCCGGCGCATTCACTGCGGTTTTCGGGCCTCAGGTCACTCGCTCCGGCAAATTTCCCGCAATTTCGTTTTCCAAACGATCGACCCGGGCGCGCGCCGCCTCCACGGCGGAAGCTCCCCCGGCCTGCGCCTCTCGCGCGTGCGCAAGCGCCTCGGCGGCGATGCGGCTGACCTCATGCAGAAGTTTGCGAATCTCGCCTTGCAGCCGGCCGCGGCTCTCCTCCACCCGCTTCAGGACGTCGTTCTGCACGCGCGAGCAATTCACCTCCAAGAGCCGTTCAAGGAATTCGCGGCCATCGCGTTCGATCACGCCGCGCGCGCCCACAAGGCCCAGGACGAAATCGCCCATCCATCGAAGGGGCGACGCCGGTTGCGCGATCTCGATTAAATCGCGAAATAAAAACTGCGACTGGGTGCGGAAACCGGTCTCCGGGTCGAGGGCGTTCGGCATACGCGCCAATTCGCGAATTCCCGACTCCGCAAGCTTTTTCAGAAAATCGTTGGCCATCTCCACAAATCGGCGGGCCGCCTGGCGATATTCCAATTCACCAGTTTCCTGCTCGTTGCGCAGCCATGGAAGAACGTAGCGCTGCGCGATTTCCTGGGCCACACTCATGACCGCGCGACGATACGCCGGCCCCGTCGCATGAGGAGTGGCTCGCACCGCCCGGTGGAATTCGGCCTCAGCCTGAGGCAGCGTGCCGGTGAGGAACCCTTTGTGCCGGTTGACGAATAAATCGGAAAGCCGCCGCTGCTCAGCCATCCAAAGGTATTCCACCTCGCGCATGGAGCGTTCCGCATCGGCCATGGTCGAGGTTAGCGCCGCGATTCGGCGCTCCGATTCCTCGATTGGACGTTCCAGCGCCTCGCGCTCTTCAATGACAATGGCCAGCAGTTGCTCGCTCAATCGCTGAACACCGCGGTCGCATGCCGCGTGAACGAGCTTGCGGCCGGAGCCCTCAACCAGATCCTCCAGCAACACTCGAAGTTTCTCCCAGTCTCGCTCCGGTCCGCGATTCTCCAGGCGCTCCGCGGCGCTTATTTCAAAAATCGTGCCGGCGGGCCGCTGGAGGCTTTTCTCCAGCACATTGCGCGTGAATTCCGCCGCCGCTGCCCGTTCAACATCGGAAGTGCGGTCGGCCTTGTTGAGTACTACGATCAGGTTTCCAACATGCTGATCCACGGCTTCAGCCATGGTCAATTCCTCGCCGGCAAGGGGCGGGTCCGCGCCTACTACCACCAGGGCGGCGTCTATGTGTGGAACGAAGGCCCGTGTGGCCGCAGAGTTGCCTGTGAAAACCGAGCCCAAGCCGGGTGTATCGACAATGCAGATGCCGGTCGCGAGCAAGGGGCTGGGCACAAACACCTCCGCGCCTGCCACTCCCTTGGAGTTTTCGGAATTATGCTCTTCGGAGACGTACAGCTTGAGGTCCGAGACGGCAATGCCCTGCCACGCGCCGTCGCGAAATTGGATTCGCGCCTGCTTTTGCGGGCCGTAGCGAACCACGGTGGGCACCGCCGTCACCGGAACAACGCCCACAGGCAGAATCGGTTCGCCGACCAGGGCATTGATGAGCGTGGATTTGCCACGCTTGAATTGGCCGATGCAGGCAAGGTAAAAGCGGCCTTCTGAAACGCGCGCCGCAAGCTCGCGAGCTTCCTCCGCAACTTGCCGGGCGCCGAGTTTCTCGCCCAAAACCGCAAGTCGCAGAAGTCTCCGTACGCCCTCCACGTCGGGTGGATCGGCAAGCGACGCCCGGCTTCGGTTTTCCCGCTCGTTGTTCATGGAAGTCGAATTTGCGGCCGGCCGCTCGGCCGGATCTCAGCTCTTTCCGGATGCTTTCATGACGACGCGCCGGATCGACTCTGTATCACGCATCAGGGCTTGAATGAGGTTCTCCCAATCCGCCTTATCATGCGGAGCGAATTCCTGCCCATATCCCTTCATGCGCGCGGGACGGGCGTTTTCCAGGATCACCCAGAGCGTGGAAAGCTCTGCGACGAGCATCTGTTGGGGCTCGGGTTTTTGTAACTTGATCGAGAAGTGCTCCAGACCTTCGCGCAAATGGTCGCGAATGGCCGACATTCTGTCGCGAATTGTCCGCACCTGCTCAACTGAAATTCTGGCAATGCTCGTGGCTTCGCCGCCCTCTTCGACTGCGCGCAAAGTCAGTTCCATGCGGTCGAGGGCCGCCTCAAACATCTTAGCCACCGTCGCCAGCCTGCGCGCGTGGAGTTCGCTCAGAGCCATCGTTTCCCCTGCCGCTCGCCCGCCACTTCATGCCGGCTTGTCCTTCACCTCACCTGCCGAAGCAGGCTTTGCCCCGGATTCGATGGCGGTTCGCAAATCCGCCACCAAGGCAAGGAGATTATCCACTCGCGGATTAAGGTAAGCGGTGAGTTCTTCCGGTACGGGACCGTAGCCGCGCAGCGTTTCTCCCCGTGTTTCGTGTAGAGTCACCCACATGCGCGAGTGGTGCGCGGCAAGCAGGCGGGTCAGTTCGTTCTGCCGCTGCGGTAGTCCGAGGTCGTGCCGAATACGGCCGATTCCCTGCAAAATCTCCGCGACACGAGCGCGGATTCTCTTGCGGCTTTCTTGGATAGGATCATTATATCACAGTTGGGGCGGCCAGCGTTGATTTCCACGGCGGTGGCTGGAATGTGTGAAACGTGATAAACAATGTGCGGAACTTGCGGCATTTGGAACGGGAATGATAAGCAGTGATAAAGCCATCACAATCCGGGCGGTTGATCGTGCTCTCGGTCGATGGCCTGCGGCCGGACATTTATCGCGCTGCGGAACAGCGATTGCGGTTTCCGAACCTGAACGCGCTTGAGAAGTTGGGAGCCAGCGCGGAATCAGTCGAGACGATTTATCCGTCCACGACTTACCCGGCGCATGCGACGATGGTTACCGGCGTTCCTCCGCGCACGCATGGAATCTATAGCCATCTGGCGTCGCTGGACCCTACCGAAAAGGCGCGGCCCTGGAGCTGGTTCGCGGCTGCGTTGCGCGCTCCGGCGTTGTGGGATGTGGCGCGCGCCAGCCGCCGGCGCACTGCCTCCCTCAGTTGGCCGGTGAGTGCAGGCGCTGCGATCGACCACAGCATTCCGGAAATCTGGAACCCCACCGCGCCCGACCCGCACAGCGATTTTGAGACGCCCGCGCGCCACTCGACTCCGGGGCTTTTCGGCGAAGTGGCCAAACGGCTGGCGTCACTGCGCGGGAAAGCGGATCCCGACAAACTGCGCGGGGAAGCAGCGCTCTACCTGTGGAATCAATATCGGCCGGACCTCTTGTTGGTGCATTTCGTCTGGTACGACGCGAAGGCGCACTCCTTCGGTCCGGCTTCCGCGGAGGCGCTCACGGCGCTGGAATCCGCCGACGAGGCGATCGGAAAAATCCGTGACGCGATTTCAACCGATCCTGCGACGGCCCTTGTGGTGCTTTCTGACCATGGCTTCTTGCCGGTGGAGAAAGAGGCGGCGCCGCTAGTTGCCTTTGTCCAAAACGGCCTTTTCGCGCGCGGCGCGGACGGCTCGTTTTCGTTGCGGCGATTGGGGACAGTGAGCGCCGGCGGTTCGCTGGCGGTTTACTGGCTCGAGCGGCCTTCCGCAGACGACCGCCGGCGTCTGGAGGCTGCAATGGATCAGCTTCAAGCCGCAGGCGCCGTGCAAGAAATTATCGGTCGGGAAAAACTGGAAGTGCTGCAAGCCGATCCCGATGCTGAACTGATGATTGAGGCGGCGCCGGGCTTTACCTTCTCTGAGCGAATGGAAGGGCCTCTGGTGAACAATTCCCCGCGGGATCGCGGCACCCACGGTTATTTGCCTTCGCGTGTCGGCATGGAGGCGATGTTTACCATCGTGGGCTGCGACATCGCCGCCAGAAAAAATCTGGGGCGAATCTCGATTCAGCAGATTGCCCCAACTCTGGCAAAAATCATGGGTCTGCCCGCCGACATTCTTGCATCGGAAGCAAAGCCGCTGGACTTGCGGTGAGCAACTCATATCGCCGGAAAGCCGCTCAATACCTTTCCCCGATAGAGATCCGGCCCTCAAACCTTTCCTTGCACCAGGTCTTCCAGGTAAGCAGGTTCAGCAAGGTCACCACTTCGCCCTTGGGCCCGAACGCATCGATGGGCTGATCGGTGGGAGCTTTGAATTGCATCTCGCCGCTGTGTTGCACCAAATCCGCCACCGGAGTTCCGGCCAGGCGTTCCTCCACCTCGCGCTGCAAGGGGTTGCGAATGTGCGTTTGCCCGTGCAGTTCTTCCACCACGCCGAAGTTGCGGCGGGGGTTGGCAGGGTCGATGATATCCCACAGATCGTAATCGCTGTAGATGTACTTGCCGCTGAGCATGACGCAACCGTAGTGTTTGGATTTTGTATTCCCATCAACGGCGTACGGTGTTCCCGGCCTGGTTAGCACGTGAGTCTCGAAATCGCGCCACGCCGACGCTGCATCGTTAATTTTGTCAGGATCGTAAACGCTGGAATGGATGCGGTGGTCCACCACCAGGCCCGCCAATTGCCATATACCCTTCGTACTGTTCTTGTCCGCCGTTTTCGCCTTGCAGTCGATGCGTTTGGGGACGTAACCCGGCAGATTCATGTAGCGAATCGATTCCTTGTTGGTCAGCCGCACGAATATCCAGTAACCCGTTTTCCCCGCCACCTGTGAAAAGATTCTCTCGTGGTCTTTGTACATTTCCGCATGCCTCCCATCGAAGGTTGTCCGGCCACCTGACCCCCCTTAGACAGGGAGATTGGAGGTGAAAGGAAGATCTTTACCGTATTGGGCCCAGGGAAACTTTGCCTATTGTAAGTGAAGCTCCTGCGGCACAGCAACTCGTGAAATCGCAACAGATAAATTGATCATGCTCGGTAGAACATTAAAATACCGAGTGCACTTATTTTGAATTCCATCAATACGACGCCCGCCACCCTAGCCCAATCATGTTGCTTTTTTCAGATTGCTAGTTGATAATCATTAAGGTTGTCTCATCCATACGAAACAATTTTTTGACCCAGGGGCTCGCGTGCGCAAAGCAACTCACCAAGGTGTGCAGCCGTGCCCTGCGGGCTTGCAATAGGGAACGCCACGTGAACGCTGGTGCGGGTTTTCACCTTTCCAATAACCTTAGAAAGTTCCAATCACTGCCGGCATCGCGGTGGTCCGGGCAATTTCGCAACGGGATCACAGGCTTGCTCTTCCTGCTTTGTTGCATCCCCACAGCGCTCGCCCAGGCCACGCTTAGTCCTTCGAGTTTACCCTTCGGCAGCCAGATTTTGAATAGGCCGAGCGCGGCGATGACTGCGACTCTGAGGAATAATCAGGCAGGACCGCTCAGCATACGAAGCATAACGGTCAGCGGCAGTGCTTCCGCAGAGTTTGCTGTAAGCAGCGATTGTCCGCTCAGTTCCGGTACGCTCGCTTCCGGTGAGAGTTGCGAAATCACCGTGATCTTTACGCCCACCGCATTGGGCCCGCGAACGGCCACACTAAAGTTTAAAGCAAGCGCAGACTCAAGCCCTGCCACCGTCGCTTTGATGGGTACGGGTTTGGCAGCGCCCGATCCCGCTATCAATCTCGCGGATTCTGGCGGGGCCATGCTCAATACAAAACCCACAACGAGCATGCCCGATTTGAAAAACCTGGTTTCGATCATCTCTGTCGAGGCGGTTGAGGACCATTCGGGCCGATCCTTGGGGCTGGGCGAACCAAGGAATTCCGTAAACGGCCTCGCACCTCTGGATGTAACTCCCACGCAGGGCGCTGATCCAGGCGATGGCTTAACCGGCATTCTCGTCACGCCGGCAAATCCCACGATTCTAGCCGGAACAACAGAGCAATTTACTGCCACGGGTTATTACGCCAACGGGACGAAACAAAACCTCACGATGGATGTGGTTTGGACTTCTTCGGCGCCGGGCGTGGCGACTATCAACAACGCAGGACTGGCTACCAGCCTCTCGGGCGGCAGCGCGACGATTAACGCCTCACTCGCCCTGGCCGTTCCCCTCGCCTCGACCGGAGAAGCTTCCGGCCCGCCGATCGTCAGCTCATCCAACGCCCCCGTGAGTGCTTCAACGGCGCTGGGAGTCACAGGGATCGTTAGTGTCAGCGCCAGTTCGATAACATTTGCGGGCCAGAATGTGGGGACCGCCAGTGCCGCCCAGAGCGTGTCGCTGACTAACCGCACGGGCTCGACGTTGGTCTTCAGCAGCGTTCAGCTTGCCGGGTCGAATTCCGGCGACTTCGGAATATCCAGCGACACCTGTACGAGCCCGCTCGCCGCGTTGAGCAGTTGCACTGTGAGTATCACGTTTGCACCCACCACGCCCCTGGGCCGCTCCGCTTCACTGATCTTTACCGACAGCGGGGGCAACTCCCCGGGCACACAGCAGACGGTGGTGCTCTCGGGAATGGGAATCGGGCCACTGGCAGGGATTTCACCGGTGAATGGAACGAATTTTGGCCCCCAGCAAGTGTCCACGAACATTGGCCCTCAAGCCATCACATTGAGCAATTTGGGGAATGAGCCGCTGGCCATTGCCACCTTCGCGATCACCGGCAGCAATCCGGGAGATTTCGTTATTTCCAGCACTACTTGCTTAAGCTCGCTGGCGGCGTCGGCAAGTTGCGCCTTCTACGTCAGCTTCACGCCCACCGCCCCCTTTGGCCGTGCCGCATCCCTGGTGGTGACGGACAATAGCGGAAACGTCCCGAACAGCCAGCAATCGGTGGTGCTCTCGGGCACCGGCCTCGGCCCGCTCGCCGACGTTTCCCCGACTCCGCCCACTGCTCTTAATTTCAGCAATGAAACCGTGGGCGTAACCAGCAGCATGCAGGCGGCATCGCTTTTCAACGGGGGCAACGCGGTCCTGTCGGTCGATAGCGTGGCGATCACGGGTACCAATGCCGGCGACTTTTCCATCGTGCTCGATGACTGCGCAGGCGGAGTGCCTGCTTCGACCGGATGCACCGCCTACGTGACATTCACGCCCCAGGGTAGCGGCAGCCGAACGGCCGCGCTTACCTTTGGGGACAATGCCAATCCCAGCCAGCAATCGATCACCCTGACGGGCACGGGTGTGGTGGTCAATGGCACAGCTTCCGTCACCACGACGCCGCTCACATTTACGGCCTTGGCGCTCAACGATTCCACCATCCCTCAAACCGTTACCCTCAGCAATACGGGCAAAGGCCCGTTATCTATTGCCGGCATCGCTGTGACCTTGGGGGCAAGCGTTTTTTCCGAATACGACGATTGCGCGCCGACCCTATACTCGGGCACAAATTGCACGGTGAATGTGACATACACGCCAACCGCAGGCGGATCGAGCAGCGGCACTCTGACCATCACCGACAACACCGGAGGCGTTTCGGGCAGCCAGCAAACCGTATCACTGACGGGGCTCACCAATGCCGTGGGAGTGGACATCAACCTGGGGCCTGATGACAATCGTCCCAACGGAATTTACACGACCGTGACCGTCTGCGAGCCCGGCACCACCCTCTGCGCCCCCATCCCCAATATTCTGGTCGACACAGGGACGGCCGGGCTGCGCGTACTTGCCAGCCAGCTTGGAGGTCTTGCGCTGCCTTCCATCAGCAACGCGAGCGGTGAATCGCTCTACGAGTGCGCGGAATTCGGCAGCCTGACGTACACCTGGGGCCCGGTGGAGTTGGCCACTATCCAAATTACCGGCGAGACGGCTTCGCAGGTCCCGGCTGTCGATGGCGGGACCGCCAATTCCGGCGTTCCGATGCAAGTGATTTTGGATGGTCAGGAGGCTCCTGCGAGTACACCCTGCGCAACCGGCGGCGGAATCGCGCAGAACAGCGCGGCAACTCTCAATGCCAACGGCATATTGGGCATTGGCAACGCCCCGCAGGACTGTACGGTTGCCGGCGTCAATGAATGTGCGACGGAGGAAGGAGAGGTTTCACCCTACCCCTACGCTTACTGCAACACCACAACCTGCGAAGCGTCTTCTGTACCACTCCAGTATCAGGTCTGGAACCCCGTGGCGGCGTTTTCTTCTTCGGACACAAATGGCGTGGTGATCGACTTACCGGCAGTGGCCCTGAGTGGAGCGCCAACGCTCTACGGCACGCTGACCTTCGGCAATAACACACAGCCCAACAATGCGATTCCAGGCTCAGCCACGACTTATGAGCTGGACGGCCAGGGCCAGTTTCCCTCCATTACCTTCAACGGCGTCAATTATGCCGACGCGGGCTTTGTAGACAGCGGTTCCAACGCCTACTTTGTTTCCGACCCTGCGACTTTGACTTCTGCCACCGGCATTACCACGGCCGTATGCGCGGATAACACTTATTACTGTCCCGCTTCCCCCCTCAGTCTGAGCCTCACGCTCAACGGGTTCAATGGCACTTCTGGAAATGCCACCCTCTACATCGACAATGCGGACTCGCTGCTTTCCAATTGCGCGGGTTGCGTCGCCTTTGACAGCCTGGCCGCCCCCAGCGGCACGAGCCCCTCAAACGGTTTCTGGGACCTCGGCCTGCCCTTTTTCTTAGGCAGGCAAATCTTCGTGGGAATTGCCGGCGCCACGACATACCCCAACGGCTATTGGGCGTTCTGAGCCGCTGCTCATTTGGCTTTTGTAATGCCCCGCATAGAAATTTCGAATTTGACTCTT
>JASHSC010000538.1 GCA_030036915.1 Terriglobia bacterium | reverse complement strand
CCTTCTTTTCCATGAAATTGAGCGGGTCGAACCCCTTCACCTCGGCCGCAATGGTTGCCGAAAATCCGGTCGTGTCAAAATGGGTGATGGGCGCAACGCCCGGCTTGCCCGCCAGCAGATTCCGCCACGATTCAGCGGCATCCAAGCCGACGGCGCTCACCAGTCCGACACCGGTAATCACCACTCTCCGGTCCAATGCTGTACTCCTCCCTGGGGTTCTATCCGTCTGCCACGAAATCGTCCGGCCGTCACGCGATCCAAAGTTCGACGGCCCGGTGATCCGACGACTCAGCGTTTTACTGACTCAATTTTTCTTGGTATGCGCCTGAATATAATCGATCGCGTCTTTCACGGTGGTGATTTTCTCAGCGTCCTCATCAGGGATCTCGATCTCGAAAGCTTCTTCAAATGCCATCACCAATTCCACGATATCCAGGGAATCAGCGCCGAGATCATCGACGAAGTGCGCCGTGGGCGTCACCTCCGCCTCATCCACGCCAAGCTGCTCCACAATAATTTGTTTCACCTTCTCATCGGGCGAAGCCATCAGTCAATCCTCCTCAAATTTACATGGGGCCGCTCATTCTAACTTTGGTTCCTGTGAGCGTCAAGAAATCGGTCAATTGCGCGATTTGCCATTTCGCCATTTAAGGACTCCGGTCAAAACCACTTCCGGCATCCTGATTGAACATTAAATCGCAAAACCTCCAAATCGCCAAATCATTCAATGGCTCACGCCATGTACATTCCGCCATTGATGTTTAAAACGTGCCCTGTGATGTAGCTGGCTTCGGGCGACGCCAGGAACAGTACTCCATGCGCAACCTCGGCATCGGTCCCCATGCGTCCCATGGGAATCACACTGAGAATCTTTTCCTTAATTTCCGGCGAAAGGACATCAGTCATGGGAGTGGTGATGAAGCCCGGGGCGATGGCGTTCACAGTGATGTTGCGCCGGGCGACTTCCGCGGCCACGGCCTTGGTCAATCCGATGATGCCTGCCTTGGAGGCCACATAGTTCGCCTGACCCACGTTCCCTGCCTGTGCCACAACGGAGGCAACGTTAATGATGCGCCCCCAGCGCTGCTTGACCATCGCCGGCAGAACGGCCCTTGTGCAATAGAACGCTCCGTCCAGATTAGTTTTCAGCACCACCTCCCAGTCGCCGTCCTTCATGCGCATCGCCAGAGTGTCTTTGGTAATGGCCGCATTGTTCACAAGAATGTCGATCTTTCCCCAGGCGGATATCGTCTGGTCTACCATTTCCTGAACAGCGTCGGCGCTCGAGACGTCGGCGCAGAACTTAAGAGCCTCCCGACCCATGCCCTTCAGCTCTTGAATGGCCGGTTCGAGCATGGCGCAGCGCCGGCTGGTCAAAGCCACGTTGGCCCCCGCTTTGCCCAAAGCCAAGGCGATTGCCCGGCCTATTCCCTGCCCGGCGCCGGTGACAATCGCTGCTCGCCCTTCCAAATACATACTTCTACCCGCTCCCCTCTAATGGGATTGCCCAGAAGCCAAAAGGATGCAACGGCGGGCGATTCGCCGCTAAACTCATCCAGCCTCGCGCACACGCGTTGTAACCTCACCCAGCGTCGCTGAGTCTTCCACGCGCAAGCATAGGGCTTCGCGATCGATTTGGCGCAACAATCCGGAAAGAACTTTGCCTGGTCCGACTTCCACAAACAACTCCACACCCTCGGCGCGAAGGCGACGAATCGATTCCTCCCAGCGCACACGAGCGGTAACCTGCTGCTTCAGCCCTTCACGGATCGCAGAGGCGGATGTTACCACCTGCGCGCTCACATTGCTGACCAGTGGCGCCCTGGGATCTTGAATCTGCGTGGCATCCAGATCAACCCTCAACCGGTCCTGCGCAGGTTTCATGAGGGCGCAGTGAAATGGCGCGCTGACGTTGAGGGGCAGAACGCGCTTGGCGCCGCGGCCCTTGGCCATTTCAGAAGCTCGCGCCACGGCAGCGGCAGCGCCGGCGATCACGATTTGGCCGGGGGAATTCAGGTTCGCCGGCGAAACCACCTCTCCTTGCGCGGCCTCGGCGCAGATTTCATCCAACGTCGCAACATCCAGTCCCAGAACCACTGCCATAGCCCCCTGTCCCACGGGTACGGCTTCCTGCATATACTTGCCGCGTTTGTGGACGAGTTGGACGGCGTCGGTCAGGCTTATGGCGCCTACTGCCACCAGAGCCGAATATTCGCCCAGGCTGTGGCCCGCCACAAAGTCCGGATTCACGCCTTGCTCGTGAAGCACTGCCGCCGCTGCTGCGGAAACCGTTAGAATTGCCGGCTGCGTATGGGCGGTAAGTTGCAGCTCTTCCGCCGGACCTTCAAAACAGAGTTTCGAGATTGCATATCCCAGCGCCGCGTCAGCAATCTCGAAGACCTTGCGCGCCGCCGGGAAGCTCTGCGCGAGCTCGCGGCCCATGCCCGGGTATTGCGATCCTTGCCCGGGAAAGATGAAGGCAATCTTCAAATTCCAGTCCTTAGATTTCAGAAAGGGCAAGGGAAAAAGTCAAACGGTAATAATCCTCTCGCAGGCCTTACCCTTTTAAACCCTTGTCTCCCAACCTCTCTTATCTCTTACCAACGCATTAAGACCGCCCCCCAGGTAACCCCCGCGCCAAAGGCGGACATCAGGACCAGGTTTCCTCTCTTCAATCGGCCGCTCTGCACGCACTCATCCAGGCAAATCGGAATGGACGCAGAGGAAGTATTGCCAATCCGGCAGATGTTCGAGTAAACCTTTTCCGAGCGCACTCCCAAGCGCTCTCGAATTGCCTCGGTAATGCGTTGGTTGGCCTGATGGGGAATGAAGAGGTCAAGGTCTTCGGCCGTGACCCCGGCTTTCTTCATCACTTGCCGCGAGACATCCTCCAGGCTGCGAACGGCCACTTTGAACAGCTCATTTCCTCGCATCTTGATGAAGTGCGCGCCTTGTTGGACGGTCTGGCAGGAAGCCGGAAGCGCAGTGCCGCCTGCCGGGATGAAAAGATGCTCCGCGTATTGGCCTTCCGTGTGCAGTTCGTGGGCCAGAATTCCCGAAGGCGGATCAACCGGGCCGAACACTGCCGCCGCGACACCGTCGCCGAAGATGACGCAAGTGGCGCGATCTGAGTAATCCAGGTAGCGCGAGAGCAACTCGGCGCCGATCACCAGCACGTATTTTGATGCACTATTGCGAATGAATTGTTCGGCCACGGTCATGCCGAACAGGAATCCGGAGCAGGCGGCCGCCAGGTCAAACGCGCAGCAACCGTGCGCGCCGAGCTCGCGCTGAATCAGCGAGGCGGTGGAGGGCAAGGGCATGTCGGGCGAAATCGTCGAGCAGATGATCAGGTCGAGGTCCGTTGGCTTGATGCCGGCTCTTTCCAGGGCGCGGCGCGAGGCCAGCACGGATAGGGTGGAGGTGGTTTCGTTGGGCGCGGCCTGCCGGCGCTCGCGAATTCCGGTGCGCTCGGTGATCCATTGATCGGAGGTTTCTACCAGCTTTTCGAGATCGGCGTTGGATATCACCTTTTCGGGTAAGGCCGAGCCCGTTCCTAACACCCCTGCAACAGACATACAAACTCCCGGGTATCGATTCATTTAGTCATTGAGTCATTTGGCCATTTAGCCATCTTGGGAATTGCCAAACGGCGCAATCAATAACCAAATCTACTTGCAGCCGCCAGTTCGCGCTCGATCTTTTCATTCACTTTTCCATTGGAGAATTCCGCCGCTACTCGAATGGCATTTTTGATGGCGTTGGTATTCGATCCCCCATGGCAAATGATGCACACGCCTTTTACGCCCAGCAGGGGCGCGCCACCGTACTCGGAATAATCTACGCGTTTCTTGAAATTCTGAAAAGCTTTCCGCGCAAGCACGTAACCAACCTTGGAGGAAAGCGTGCTCGAAAGAGCCTCTTTTAGCAGGCTGGATATCGCTTCAATCAACCCTTCGCTGATCTTCAGGGCTACATTGCCGATAAATCCGTCGCAAACGATCACTTCCACGCGGCCATTGTAAAGGTCGCGGCCTTCCACATTGCCGATGAAGTTCAGGGGGAGTTGCCTGAGCAGGGGCAGCGCTCCGCGGGTCAACTCATTTCCCTTCTGGTCCTCTTGGCCGATCGACAGCAGCCCGATGCGCGGCCTCTCCATGCCGAATATCACGTGGTAGTAGGTGTGTCCCATCACTGCAAACTCCACCAGGTGATGCGGCTTGCAATCCACGTTCGCGCCCACATCCAGAAGGACGGCGGCCGTCCCCTTGGAAGTGGGAAAGACTTGCGCAATGGCCGGCCGGTCCACGCCTTCGAGCCCACCGAGCACGATCTTGGCCGTGGTCATCACCGCGCCGGTGTTCCCGGCGCTGATCATTCCATCCGCTTTGCCTTCATTCACCAAGCGTGCCGTGACGCGAATCGATGAGTCGCGCCGCTGCCGGAAGGCTTTGGTGGCCTTGTCCCCCATGGTGATGGTCTCACTGGCGTGGACAATCCTGATGGGCAGTCCCAGCGCCTTGCGCTGGCTGAGCTCGCGGCTGAGGCGATCCTGGGGGCCGACCAGCAAAACTTCCGCATACCCCGCCCGGGCCGCCTCAAT
Source organism: Terriglobia bacterium (assembly GCA_030036915.1). Lineage (GTDB taxonomy): Bacteria > Acidobacteriota > Terriglobia > UBA7540 > UBA7540 > Bog-366. The sequence goes on along the minus strand of JASHSC010000538.1, from coordinate 2,265 downwards.
CGCTCCGGCGACTTCCGGCTCGGGGGCGGAGTCGGTGCCCATGGCGTCTACAGCGATCCGTCGCATGATGGTCAGTTCAAACCGTGGAATCTGTCCGGCGCGGGAAGATATGTTCGCGCTGGGGTGAGGCTCCGTGGGTAAAAATCTGACAGTTCAGGCCGTTTCCTTCACCAGAATTACTTCCTGCCCGTTGTAATAACCGCAGTGCGGGCAGGCTTGGTGAGGCATCTTGGCCTCATGGCAGTGCGGACACTCGGCTATTGCAGGCTTGCTCAGAAAGTCGTGGGCCCGCCGGCGGTTCTTCCGTGCGTGTGAATGTCGTCGTTTGGGATTCGGCATAAACTCTCTTCTCTTCTTCCTGATGCGCCACCCTTCCGGCGGCACATGCCGGTCCCGCCTCGGCGGGCCGGTCCTACTGCCTCTTCAGCGAGGCAAATGGTGAGTCCGCGTGCGGGGGCGCGCAATTGCAAGACTCCAGATTTCGATTCGCCCCGCATACCGGGCACAACCCCCGGCATTCAGGGCCACATACCACTTTCATCGGAACGGAAAGTATTACCTGCTCTGTGGCTACATCCGCCAATTCGATCCCGTCGCCGGAGTAAAAGCCAACCTCCATCTCATCTTTTGGGACTTCGACCTCTTCTTCCTTGGCGATCGTCTGGACCGGCCGATAGCAGAGGTCAAAATCGCTGCCGATCGGGATCTCCACCGCTCCCAGGCAGCGGTCGCAACTGGCTTCGAGGCGGGTCTGCAAGTTCCCCTGGATGTGAATTTCCGACCCCAGGAGCTCTGCGTTGACCTTGATGTTGAGCGGCGCCGTTTGCCGGAACTCCGCCCCGTGAAAATCCAGCGCTCCCGGGGCATAGCTCTCAGACGCCGTAATGCGGTGAAGTTCTAGCTCTGCAAGGCTTATGCGCACCCCAGCCTCATCTATGCAAAACTTTAATTATAACCGGCATGGTGCCCATGTCAAGAAAACCGGCTTCCAACCAAACGACAGGACTCCTGAAGATGTGGTCCCACCCTGTGGGGACTGCCGCATGGCGCATCTGAGGCTCCACTACAACACGGCCTCCTCCCAGTTCTCCAATATCTTCTTGACCCTGCCCATGAATTTCTCCGCCGTCGCCCCGTCGATTACGCGATGGTCATAGGAAATGGACAGATACACCATGTGGCGAATGGCGATAGCGTCATCGTGGACCACTGGACGCTTCTCAATGGAGCCCACGCCGAGGATGGCCACTTGGGGCTGGTTGATGATGGGCAGGCCGAACAATCCGCCGAAACTGCCCGGATTGGTAATCGTAAAGGTGCCTCCCTGAACGTCATCCACGCTTAGGCGCTTGGTGCGTGCGCGGTCGGCGAGATCCTGAATGGCACGCGCCACGCCCAGGAAGTTCTTCTCGTCGGCGCGCTTGATTACCGGCATAATCAATCCGTTGTCGAGCGCCACCGCAATGCCGATATTTACGTCGCGTTTGTAGATGATGTTCGTCCCATCCACCGAAGAGTTGATGATGGGGGATTCTTTAATGGCTTCCACACACGCCCGAACGAAAAACGACGTGAAGGTGAGCTTGATGCCGTGCCGGCGCTCGAATTCCTCCTTGAAGCGGTCGCGGGTGGCCACGACACGGGTCATTTCCGCCTCCACCACGGTGTAAACATGGGCGGAAGTGCGCAGGCTCGCGACCATGTGTTCGGCAATCTGCTTGCGCATGGGAGTCATGGGCACGGTTTGCGAGGCGCCAGTAAAGCTGACCGGCGGCGGCGCCGCGGGAATGGCCGGGGCGGGGGGGCTTGCTGCGACTGGACCCGCTGCACTGCGCTGCTCGATGAAGTCCAGAATGTCCTTCTTGTTTACGCGGCCGCCCAGGCCTGTGCCTTTCACCTGGCCCAGGTCCACGTTGTTTTCCCGCGCGATGCGCCGCACCAGAGGCGAAGTGCGAACGTCTTCCTCACCGCCTTCGGCTTGCTCCAAGGAGAGTGGAGCGGCAGGCGTTGGAATTTGTGGTGCGGCCTGATGCGCGACTTCCGGCTTGGGCGCAGTCGCAAAGGGCGCCGGGGCGGCTACCGCCGACCCTTCGCCATCAATGACCGCCACCACCGTGTTAACCGCCACCGTCTCGTTCTCCTTCACCAAAATCTGGGTGAGCAGGCCCGCGGCGGGCGAGGGAATTTCCGCGTCAACCTTGTCGGTAGAGATTTCGAACAACGGCTCGTCGCGGTCGACGCGCTCACCAATCTTCTTCATCCACT
>JASHSC010000537.1 GCA_030036915.1 Terriglobia bacterium | reverse complement strand
TCGGGATCAGTCCCAGCGAATGACCCAGTGCGAAACACTTGGCGTATCCCGGATGGCAGCGATAGACAGGATGCATCATGGGGATACCCATGGGGTTCGTGTAGTAAGCCGTGGCGCGAATCGATTCCGACACAATCAATCCCGGATGGAGCGCACCCGCAGGCACCTGATTGTCCGGCAGGCACGGGTCCATCGTTCCCATCACAGTCGTTCCGCCGATGGGATACGCACCTTTGCCAAAACCCAGCGTGTCGCGAATCACGCCGCCGTGCTTGGTGGCGATTCCGCCAAATGGTGCGATCGAGCTGGGGAAATTGTGCGTCTCGCCTTTGATGGTAACGACCCAGCTATCGACGAAGTCCATTCCGCCGGCATTGTCCGTGAAGGCGGAGACAACGAGCGGGTGATTGATCCGGCGGGTCGCGGCCATGAGCTTTTTCAGCAGGCCGAGACTCTTCCACGTGGTGTGGTAACAGTGGTCACTCCAGCTCTGCACCAGGATTTCCATCTCCGCATCGGTGTAAGGCCGGCCGCGTTCCCCTTCGTGCGCTTGAATGACCTTCATTTGCGAAAGCGGGGCGTACCAGGAGCGCTCGCGCGAAAGCGATGCGAGTTGCTCATCGCTCAGACCGCGCAAGGAAACAGTACCGACAGGGTCTGGCCTGCCGCTTGGTTGCAGCGTCGTCAGTGCTTCGTTGGGCTCGCGAATCCGCTCGACGATTTTATTGTAGAGAAATCGCGCGGCAAGGCTTCGGGCTTCACCCGCTTGGAGGCCGCAGAATTGATACCGCCGGCTGAGGCGGGCGAATTGCAGACCGTCTTCCCCCAACGCCTGCGCGCCGGAAAGAATGGAAGGCGTTTCGGGGTCGGTCACGGCGGGGCGATAAGCGATCTCCACAATGGGTCCCTGCTGAGGATCGAGTTGCGACCTGTCCGCCGCAACCTGGTAAAGCGGATTGACAAACAGAGGCAGCAATCGTTCAAGATTGAATGACCCCTCGAGCCAAACAACCCGTTCCATTCGCACCTGGGTAAGCCGGGAAAACCCGTGTTGCTGAAGAAAGGTCAGCCAATTGCGGGCTTCGGGATCATCTTGGGATAGGGTGTAAACGGCCTGAATTGCCATTTCGCCTCAATGCCAGAGCAGTGGTCAGTTTGATTTCGCAGCGATCCGGGACTACCGGACTGGGCGCACGCATGAAAAAATGAGTGCCACAAGTCAGTGGGCTATTATAACTGGGAATTTCATTCTGTGTCTCGACTTGCGCCACCAGGCGCATCGAGCGAGTGACCTGCATTCAGCCGAGGGTGCCGCTAAGCCCGCACCGGGCTACAGAGGGGTTGATTTCCCCCTCGAAAAGGCATATATTTCGAGCAGGGATTGCACGCATTGCCCCTCGAGGAAGGGTGTCATGAGAATAATTCTGCGAGTCGTAGTGTTGGGCCTGCTCCTTATAACCCTTGGCGCGGTGTGTACTTACGCCCAACAGAAACCCGATGCGACGGGCAGCACGAGCAGCACTCCGCCCACCGCTAATTCTTCTACTTCTTCTACCAGCACTGTTCCTGCTGCCAATTCTTCCGCCAGCACACCTTCGCTCGGCGACTTGGCTCGCAAGATGAAGTCGGAAAAGGCCAAGGATACCAAGCCGGCAAAGGTTTTCACCAATGACAATCTCCCCTCTGCCAAGTGGGACGATGCTGTGGTCAGCTCGACCGGCGGGAAGGATTCCGGCGACGCGGGATCGGGAACATCGGGAACCTCTGGCGCCCACGACGAGAAGTATTACCGCACGCAGATGAGCAAATTGCAGGGTCAGCTTGACACCGATCAGCGCGAGCTCGACGTATTACAGCAGAAGGTTGGGCAAGGCAACATGCAGTACTACTCGGACCCGAATAAGGAGCTCCAGCAGGAGTACAATCGCTTCCAGGGTTCGTCGGGTGGAAACGACCTCAACAAACTCAACGCCGACATTGCGGCGAAGAAAGATCAAATTGCCAAAGACCAGCAGGCCATTGACGATTTGCGCGACCAGCTTCGCCGCGAGGGCGGTGATCCCGGTTGGCTGCGCTAAGCGAGAGTGACATGCAGCGCAAAATTTTGCTCTCTGCAATTGCCGGATTAATTGCCGCCCTACCGCTCGCCGCGCAGGCTCAGCAATCTCAGTCCGGGGCGCAATCGCAACAAATCCAATCGCCGGCGCAAACGCCATCGCTGGGTGATTTGGCCAGGCAACTTCGCGCCCAACAGGAAAAAAGCGGCAAGAAAGCCGTAAAGGTCTTCACCAACGACAACATCCCCGCCGCCAACCCCAACGAAGCAGTGAATTCCTCGATTTCCTCCAATGCTGCAAGCTCTGATGCAGACACATCCAAGCCGGCCGAGAAGCCGGATATGCACACAAAAGACTACTGGCAGGATAAGTTCAAGTTAGCGCGGCGGGACCTTGCCAAAGCAAAAGAGCAGCAGCAACTCTCCGAAGATGAATTGAATCTCCTCCAGATCCAGCAAATCCGGGAACTTGATCCCAACGCCAAGGCTGACCTGACCGCCAAGGTGCAGGCCAAACAATCCGAGGTAGACACCAACAAGACTGCCACAGACGCCGCCCAAAAGGCGCTGGACGATCTGACCAAGGATTTCAAAGACAGTGGTGCACCGGATGACTGGAGCGTCGCTGAGTAATGACCCTCCGGCATAGCCGGGAGATCTCCCAACGGATTAGGTTACTCCGCAGCTGGCAATCGCCGCGCACAAATTCCAGCGTGCTCATTTTTTCTCACCAACGTGCAGTGCCGCCACTCCTCGCGTAAAATTCAAGTAACTTACGTTTTGAAATCCCGCATCACGCAGCTTTTCCGCCAATTCCTCCTGCCCGGGAAATTGCGCTACGGAATCGGGCAGATATTGATAAGGTCCGTCAACGCCCGAAATCAATTTCCCGAGGCGCGGCAGGACGCGGTGAAAGTAAATGCGAAAGAGCGGGGCGAAAATCACTCCGCGAACGTGAGAAAATTCGAGGATGGCGATTCGGCCGCCGCGCTTCAGCACCCTCCTCATCTCCTCGATGCCCTGCGCGTAATTCGCCAGGTTGCGGAAGCCGAATGCGGACGCGACAGCATCCAGTGAGGCATCGCTAAAGGGCAGATGGAGAGTGTCGGCCTCGAGAAACTGAATGCCCTTCGAGTGAGCACCCGCCTTGCTACGCGCGATGGCCAGCATGGGGTGGCAGAAGTCCGCGCCCATCACCATACCCTGGGAATGACGGCCCAGACAGAAACTCAAATCGCCCGTCCCGCAGCATAGGTCAGCAACGCGCGAGCCGGGGCGCGCCAGAATTTCCTTCAGCTCCCGCGCCGCGGCGCGACGCCAGGCGATATCACGGCCCAGCGAAAGAAAATGGTTCAGAAAATCGTATCGAGGCGCGACGGTGGCGAACATCTCGCGCACCACTTTGCGAGTGGAACCCTCATCGCCGGGCAAACCCAGCGGACTTCCCTCATGGCTGGCCTCACGGTTGGCCTCACCGCCGGCCTGCCCGATCGAGTGCGTATCGCTAACCATTCCAAACCCCGCGCTGCACTTCGCGAAACGCCTGGGCAACGGCCTCTCGCGGAACGTCTGGGGTTACACGCACTTTGCCGATGCGCTCGGGCAGAATCCACAGAACCTTGCCGCCTATCGCTTTTTTGTCGCGGGTGAGAAGCCCCAACACTCTCTCCTGCTTGACGCCCGCCACGGCGGGCAAAGGTCCGACGGCGCGCACCAGCCGGGCAATGCGCTTGCCCGTGTCGGAATCGAGCACACCCGCAAGTTCCGCCAGACGAGTAACCATCAGCAATCCCCAGGCGACGGCCTCACCGTGTAGGAACCGGCGATAATCGGTCGCCTCTTCGATGGCATGTCCGAAGGTATGTCCCAGGTTCAAAACGTGGCGTAGAGCGGCTTCGCGCTCGTCTCGACTCACCACATCCACTTTCACTTGTGCTGCCCGCACCACCAAAGTTTCAAGCAAAGCAGCATTCGACGCCCGCAGTCGGGGGACGACCTTTTCAAGCCAGCCGAACAGTCCGGGGCCGGAGAGAATACCGTGCTTCACCACTTCATAAAGGCCGGACCGGAAGGCGCGCGGCGTCATCGAGGCCAGAACGCGCGGGTCGGAAACCACCAGCTTGGGCGCGCAGATGGTTCCCACCAGATTCTTCATGGCGCGAACGTTGACGGCGGTTTTCCCGCCCATGGAGCTGTCGACTTGCGCGAGAATGGTGGTGGGCGCCTGCACATAATCGATTCCTCGCATGTAAGTGGATGCGACGAACCCGCCCAGGTCTCCAACCACACCTCCGCCGAAGGCAATCAGCATCGATCGCCGGTCGGCGCCGCGATCGAGCAGCTCCGAAGCCACCTTTCCCGCCCAGGGAAGGCTTTTGGAACTCTCCCCAGATGGCACCAGAATGGGACTTGCTCCAGGTAAGCCCGCGTCGCGCGAGAACCTTCTGCCCCAATGCCTCCAAAGGCCGGGCTCGGTGAGGATGAATGTGGAAGAGTAACCGCGCATTCCGCGTAAGGCGCGCCACGCCCCACGGCCAACGATCACATCGTAACCGCCCGCACTCGACTTTACGCGCAAACGCCGCATCAATCTCCTATTCCCCCTGAAGTCGAAGCTGCTCTTACAAATACCATGCAGCCCCCGGACCGGCAACAAGAGAAAGCTCGCTAAGTGAAATGTGGAGTGGTGTAAAGGTTGCGGAGCCAAGCCTCCATAGCTATCATGGAAACACCCATGGCATTGCGGAAGGATAATAGCGTTGACTTTGTCGTCCTCGGCGGAGGAATAGCCGGGATGCGCGCCGCAATTGATCTTGCCCAGGGGGGACGAGTCATCATTCTAACCAAAGACGACTTGTACGAATCGAACACGGAGTACGCCCAGGGGGGCATCGCCGCGGCCTTGAGCGAAGACGACGAGGTTACGCTCCACCGTCATGACACGATTCAGGCTGGCGATGGTCTGTGCCGCGAGGAGGCAGTCCGTGTGCTGGTGGAGGAGGGGCCGCCGCAGATTCAGCAGCTCATTGACTGGGGGATGCGCTTTGACCGCAACGGCACCAAGCTGGCTTTCACTCGAGAAGGCGCGCACAGCCGCTCGCGTGTCCTCCACGCTCACGGCGATTCCACCGGCAGCGAAATTCTGCGCGCGCTGATGGCCAAGGCGCGGACGCTCCCAAATATTCAGTTGCGACCCCACGCATTTGTCACCGAGCTGATCCGCGAAGATGGAAAGGTTTGCGCGGTCAACTACCTGGAGTCCTCCGCACCTTCCGCGCGAACGATTCATGCGGGCGCCGTTCTTCTTGCCACCGGGGGCCTGGGCCACGTTTACAAGGAGACCACCAACCCCTCCGTGGCCTGCGGCGACGGCGTGGCCATGGCATATCGCGCCGGGGCGCTGCTGAGCGACATGGAGTTTGTGCAGTTTCACCCTACGGCATTATTCGTGAAGGGCGCGCCGCGGTTTCTGCTTTCCGAAGCCTTGCGGGGCGAGGGAGCTTATCTTCGCAATCTGCTGCTCGAGCGCTTCATGCCGCGCTATCACGAGGCCGCGGAATTGGCTCCCCGCGATGTGGTGGCGCGCGCAATTACGCTCGAAATGCAAAAGACGCGCGCGCAGTTTGTCTACCTCGATCTGACCGGTCTCGATGCCGACCACGTTCAAAAGCGCTTCCCACGGATTTTTTCCACATGCATGAAGCACAACATCGACATTACTACGGACCTGGTGCCGATTCGCCCCGCGGCTCACTACGCCATGGGCGGCGTGGCGACGGACCTTTACGGCGCGACCTCACTTCCGGGACTTTTCGCCGCAGGAGAAGTTGCTTCCACCGGTGTCCACGGAGCCAATCGGCTGGCGAGCAATTCGCTGCTGGAGGGATTGGTCTTCGGGGCGCGCGCGGCCGCCGCCATGCTGAACAAACAACCGGCCGCCGCTTTCCCCTCTCCTCCTTCGAAGCCCGGGGCCGCAGCGCCTGCACACGCTGCTTCCTCCGCACCACCGCCGGCGGCAGCCCCAATTGAAAAGGCAGTTGAACTGGTGCGCGGAATCCTGTGGGAAAAGGTCGCAATTATTCGCGATGGCAAAACGCTCACCGAGGCCGTCACTCGTCTCGTGGGGCTCGCGCTGCCGGAACCCCTTCCGCAATCCCGGCCCGCTCATGAAGCCTCCAACATCCTTACCGTGGGTCAATTGATTGCGCGCTGTGCTCTGGCGCGCGAAGAGAGCCGCGGCGCTCACTACCGCTCGGACTTTCCCCTCAAAAATAGTTCCAAGCCGCCTCGGCACTCGTACGTCTCCAGGGATTCTGCTCCTTATTTTGATTAATCGGCTGAGAACTACGAATTAAGGCTAGTGAATGTGCGGGGATTTCTCGAGGTCCGCGAGCGTGGCGAGCACCACATTGCCGACGATGGTCAGGCTTTCGGCGCTGCAATGGCTCAGCGTGTCTTTGGCAGTGTGCCAATAGCCGTCGTTGGGATCAAAACAGATTATGTCGACAGAAGACACGCCGGCATTCACAAAAGGAATATGATCGTCCACGGTGCCCCACCTTTCATCAGGGAAATATCTTGAGTAGCCGAGGCGGTGGGCAGCGTTGAAGACAGTGTCTACCAACCATCCCGTGGATTCTGCATTCCGTCTGACGACCAAATGGGAGTCACCGATCATGTCCACCAGAATCATCGCGGCAATGCGTCCCAGTTCGCCATTCGAGGAGAGCTTTTCGACCATGTGGCGGCTGCCGTACGTATTATCGTCACCTTCCCATTCCGTGCGCACTGCCTCTTCGCCGTCAAAGAACACCAGCCAGTAGGTCAGGTCGTGCTTGCGCCCCTTCAGTTCGCGCGCCAGCTCCAGAAGCAGCGCGGCGCTTGAACCGCCGTCATTCGCGCCCACAAAGCGGAAATTCGAAAAGCGTTTGGTGTCGTAATGGCCGGCCACCATGACTATGTGGGATTGTGTGCCGGGAAACTTGGCGATGATGTTGGCCATGGGAATTTCACCGGCGGGAGTGGATGCCGTAAACGCGTCTTCTTCCACCTGAGCACCGGTCTGCTTTAACTGCCCTTCAATCCACTGGCGCTCCTCGCCCAGAGCCGCCGAGCCCGAAGGGCGGGGGCCGTAATCGACGAGGTGCTTCAGGTCTGCAAAAGCCCGCTCGCCGTCAAAATTCCCGGCCTGGCCCTCCGCACGCAAACACAGGGGCGCGACGAGCAAGAGCAGGAGCCATCCTGCCCCAAGCGCTGCCCAATTTTTCTGAAACTCAGGCCTCGGCATTTTTCAACTTCCGCTTCTTCTTCACCCAAACAAGCCAGGAGAGTCCGATGCTGAGGAAATAGAGGCCCACGAGGGGAACCCAAATGATGAAGATGCTTGCCAGGTCATTCGAAGGGACTATAGCAGCAGCTACGACTGCCGTTACCAGCACGGCAATGCGATAGTTTTTCAGTAAAAACTTAGGGGTGATAATTCCAAAGAGAGAGAGCAACATAATGACCACGGGCAACTCGAACACGATGCCCACCCACACCACAATGGAAATCGCCAGGTCCCAATACTCATTGATTTCCACCATCGACTTGAATTGCCCGCCGAACTCCAGAAGGAAATGAAACACCTTTGGCAGGGCCAGCAAGTACGCAAAAACACCACCCGTAATGAACAGGCTGCTGGTGAGCAGGACGAAGGGCCAGATGTACCTCTTCTCATTGCGGTAAAGTCCGGGCGACACGAACAGCCAAAGCTGAAGGAGAACATAGGGGGAAGCGATGAAAATTCCACACATGATGGAAATCTTGATAAAAAGGTTGAAGGGGTCAACCGGATTGACGTAGACGAGATGCGGGTCCTGGTGAAGCGCGATTAACGAATCGGTGAGCGGCTTCGCCAGGATTTCATAGAGCTGGTTGTGAAAATAGAAGCAGACGGCGCTGCCGATGATGATGGCATAAATACTGTGCAGGAGCCTGACCCTGAGTTCCTCAAG
>JASHSC010000536.1 GCA_030036915.1 Terriglobia bacterium | reverse complement strand
CACCGCCGTGTGATTCCACGTCCGCGAATAACCAAGGAAGGCTTGCAGCGTGTCGAATTTGATTTGCCGCACTGCGTCAAACGCGTCCTGGTAAAAATAAGGAGTCAGTCGCAGTTGCAGGGCGCCGTAACCATACCAGTGCGAGCCCAGTTTGATTTCGGGCAAGGCCAACAAGCGGAACGCCCCAAAGTATCGCGGCGCCGTGGGGTCATCGTATTGGGCGCGTTGGGTATCAAGAAATCCTGCTGAGAATGTAATCGGCAGCGCCACGCCGAATTGAGCGTCCTGCGCCGCGGCGCCAGGGCAGATGGAGGCGATGAGGACAAACAGTGCAAGAAGCCGCAGGCAGGCGCGGCCTTGCCGCACCATCGGTGGTTGGCACGCACCGCTCGCCTCGTTCGGATCGTCCCGTTTCGACAACGCTCGATCTCCTTCACGAGGCAACGGCTTCCTTGACCGTCGCGCCGGTATAGCGCCGGATGCTTTCACGGGCATTGCGCGTGAGCGTGATGAATTTTACGCCGATGCCGCGCGGCTCTTTGCGCATGATTTGTACGCGCGGTTTGAGCGGCTCAGAAGAAGTGGGGATGAGGAATTCCAACTCCCATTCCTGCCCCAGGGCCACCGGACCAGGGCTTTCCAGCAACATTCCGCTCTCGCGAATGTTCACGCACTTTGATGTGAGCTGTAAATCATCCTTTTTCCAACTGACCATGGCATCGAGATCCGCGCGCTTGGAAACCAGGGAGCCGCCCAGGCCGGAAACTTCGTTTCGAATGTTGTCCCACACGCCGGCGGGAATGCCTTCCAGGACGTTCACGACGGCGGGGTCAAACTGGCGCCCCGATTCCTTGTGGATTTCCGCGAGAGCGGCCTCGAGTGAGAGCGCCTTGCGGTAGGGCCGGTCGGAGGTCATGGCGTCGAAGGTGTCGGCCACGGCAAAAATTCGTGCCCCCAGGGGAATGCTGTCCCCCGCCAACTGGCGGGGATATCCTTTCCCGTCGTAGCGCTCCTGATGGGAGTAAACAATCTGGGCCGCTTCATGGAGAAATTCAATTTCGCTGACCAGCTCGAACCCGCGAAGCGCATGCTGTTCCATGATCTTGCGCTCTTCTGGAGTCAGCTTGCCTGGTTTCAGCAGAATGGCGTCGGGCGTACCGATTTTTCCGATGTCATGCAGGTAGGCGCCGCGCTCAATGTGCTTCAACAACTCTCCCTTACAGCTCATTCTTTTGGCCAGTTCCACGCAGTAGCGCGTGACGCGATGCGAGTGCCCGGCAGTTTCGTTGTCGCGCAAGTCGAGCGCTGCACCCAGGGTCCCAAGCGTGTCGTCGTAACTTAGCTCCAACCGGTCGGTGGCGGACTCAGCGGCCTCCTTGGCTTTGCGGAGTTCGCCCTCCACTTGGCGGCGGGCGGAAGCAGCGCGATTCAGTGCCCCGGCCAGCAGGTTGACCTCGCGGGTCGAGGAATCCACGCGAAACTCATTCCACAGCGCTCCGGTTTCACCGCTGCTCTCCAGGTCTGCCGCCAAATTGGCCAGTGGGCGTGAAATTGAGCGCGAGGCCAGTAGTGATACCAAGGCAGCCATTAGCATTCCGCCCAATCCAATGACGATGAAGATGCCTCGCAGTCCCCGGGTGAAACCGCGCATAGCATCGTCGATGGAAGCAAGGCGCAGCAATGTATAGTCGGGCGTCACCCAGTCGCGGTCCATTTCGAGAGCCAGGTAAGTCTGGCCACCGGCGTCGATTTCGCAGCCGTCATCCTGGTGATGGCATTTATCTCTGATGGCGCGTGCGACCTCGGCATTCTCAGTGTTAGGAAGCGTGCTCTCCACGATTCCGTCACGATAGGTCAGCACCGCGTATCCATGGGCGGCGGGCGGGCTAAGCTCAAAACGTCGGCCCACGGCCAGCCGGCCGAGGTTTTCGTCCCCGAGATTGATGGGCACGCTCGTCACTTTGTATAAATCGTGGCCGGCGCGCACCAGCCACGGGCCATTCGAGCGGTCGGAGGAAAACTGCTGTGCTTGGTCTTCTTCGACATTCGCTCCAACGGAGGCGATGACAGTCCCCTCGGGGTTGATGACGAGAAGCAGCCCAAAATCCACGTCGCGGGACAAGTCGCGAAGCTGGTCCTCAATCGTCTCCCGCACCTGCGCGCGCACGGCCGGTCCGGATTGTTCGCTGGAAAGTCCGATGGCGGCCTTCAGGCTGGCGTTTTGACTCAGGGTGGCGATTACATCGCGGTCGCGACGGTTGAACTCCGCATCCTGCTCGTCGAGCCGCTGCTCGGTGAGCCGGAGGTCGGCCTTCAACCCTTCTTTGATCCTTGCCCGGAGGGCGGTATTCAAAGCGATGAAGCCGCCTGCCACCACTGCACACATTCCAAGGAAGGTGAGCGCAAACGCCCGCGTTGCAAGTGGGAAAGGCCGCCTCATTGCCCTTTTCCATCCTTTCCCGCCGAATCGGGGTCCGTTTCCTTTACGGGGATCAGAAAGTCTTCCTGAAGGTTCCCTCCAGAATTGATGACAACGTGCCGCCGGAAGAATCCCGCAGAGCGATGCCAGGCTACGAGTTCATAAGCCCCGGCCGGAATGCCTGTCAGGGAGAACTGGCCGCCCCCTGTCGGCCTTGTCCAGTAAGGGGTCGCGAGCACCACAATTGCCGCGCTCATGTCCGGATGAATGTGGCAGTAGACCTGCACGACGCCCGGCTTGTCAAATTTCACTGTGCGAGTTTCTCCTGCCGGGTAATATCCGAGGTCAAAGGGCTTGACCTTGGAAAGCGAGAAAACGTTGTGAAAAATGGGATCGTCATTTGGGAAGGAAACAGTGGAGTCCACCGGCACGACCACAATTTCCGGGTCAAAGTGGCGATTCTTCTGCGTCAGTGTTTCTTGTACGGGTGGTGCGGGCTTCAGGCCCGGGCCTTCGATGTAAATGACCAGCCTCGAAAGTTCGTCCACGGACGGGTTACCGGTAGAGGGTTTGTCGGAGGCTTCTG
>JASHSC010000535.1 GCA_030036915.1 Terriglobia bacterium | reverse complement strand
CAATGATCAATGCCCGGATTGGGCAGATCGATCATTTGCTCTCCATCCAGCTCAACGAAATCCTTCACCATCCCACCTTCCAAAAACTCGAAGGCACGTGGCGGGGCGTCAAGTACCTGATCAGCCAGAGCGAAACCAGCGCCATGTTGAAGATCAAGGTGCTGAATGTCTCCAAGAAGGACCTTCTACGCGACCTCCAGCGCGCTCCGGAGTTTGATCAGAGCGCGGCCTTCAAGAAGGTTTACGAAGAGGAGTTCGGCGTGTTCGGCGGCCAGCCGTATGGGGCGCTGATTGGCGACTACGAGTTCGGCAAGCACCCCGAAGATCTGGAGTTGCTGGAAAAAATGGCAGCCGTGGCGGCGTCAGCGCACGCACCATTCATCTCTGCGGCCGCTCCAACGCTCATGAACATGGAGAGCTTCACGCAACTGGATCAACCCCGGGATATTGGAAGGATCTTCGATACGACGGAATACGCGAAATGGAAAGGCTTCCGCCAAAGTGACGACTCGAAGTACGTGTGCCTTACATGTCCCCGCGTTCTGATGCGTCTGCCTTACGGCCGGGACACCGTGCCTGTGGATGCTTTCAATTTCGAAGAGGGCGTGGATGGTACGGACCACAGTAAGTACCTGTGGGGAAATGCCGCTTACGCGCTCGGTGCCCGCATGACGCAGGCTTTCTCGCAATACAGTTGGTGCACGGCGATCCGCGGTGTGGAGGGCGGCGGGTTGGTGGAAGGTTTGCCGTCTCACACCTTCCATACGGATGAGGGCGACGTGGCGCTCAAGTGTCCGACCGAAATCGCCATCACCGACCGGCGGGAAAAGGAGCTTGCGGACCAGGGATTGGTGCCGCTGGTTCATTGCAAGGGCACGGACAAAGCAGCTTTCTTCAGCGTTCAATCCTGTAACAAACCCAAGGTATATGACAGCGACGCGGCAACGGCCAACGCTCGAATTTCGGCTCAACTCCCCTACATGATGGCCACCTGCCGATTCGCTCACTATCTCAAGGCCATGATGCGCGATAAGATTGGCAGCTTCATGTCCAAAGATGACTGCTGGCGCTTCCTGAATCGCTGGATCAGCCAGTACGTGACTCAGGATGACAATGCAGACCAGGCCACCAAGGCGCAATTCCCCTTGCGGGAGGCGCGTGTGGATGTGGAGGAGATCAAGGGGAAGCCAGGTTGCTATCGGGCAATCTCTTATCTCCGCCCGCACTTCCAGTTGGATGAGCTCAGTGTATCGCTTCGCCTCGTTGCGGATTTGCCCGAACCGGCAAAGCGGTAGGATTCAGTTTGTTGTTCGAGCGGGATTTTCGGCATTCTGCGAGTCTGCCGGCAACCCGTGTGGTTAACTCTTCGAGGAAAAGGAGGAAGGAGCAATGCCTAGTGATTATTATTTGACAATAGCAGGGGTAACCGGTGAATCACAAGCCCAGGGCATGACAAACGCCATTGATCTCGATAGCTGGAGTTGGGGCGCATCCAACCCGGCCAGCCTTGGTGGCAAGGGTCTCGCCGCCGGTAAGCCTTCACTTTCCGATTTCACCTGTAGCTTTTCGTTGGAGTCTTCCACCTATACGCTCGTTCAGAATCTGACGAAGGGGACCCACATTGCTACGGTCACGTTCACCGGCCGCAAGACGGGAGGCGGAGGCACGCCCTACGCTTACCTCGTTATCACCATGACGAACTGCTTTGTCACTGCTTTCTCAACTGGCGGTGGATCTTCGGGGACCCCTCCGGCGAGCCTCGCCATCGCGTACGAGAAGATCCAATACCAGTATTACACTCAGGATACTTCGAGCGGCGCGACTACCCTTGCGGGTTCGGCGACCTATGACATCAAGCAAGTGCAATCCACGTAGTGTTGCCGGCTCACGATAGCAAGACCTGAGGGGAGTTGTTTTCACAGCCAACCGCGCAAGGGACTGTGAGAGCACTCCCCTCATTATGTCAATTGCCTACCGGGGTCGAACGAACCGCTGCCGCTTCGGCGCAAGTGGCGGACGAGTCGACCTTTATACTAAGGTGATAGGCCGCCGGATTTGCTGTTAGATCTGCACCAATATCTAACCACGGAGTGGCGGAGATGAGCTCACAAGAGTTGTTTCAAGCCGGCCGATTGTCTGACGCGCTGAAGGCGCTCACGGCGGAAGTTCGGGATAACCCCACTGACGCGCGCCGCCGAACTTTCCTCTTCGAACTCCTGTGTTTCGCCGGAGATTTTGAGCGCGCCGATAAGCAGCTCGAGGTGTTGGGACAAGGGGGACCCTCAAGCGAGCTGGGAGTCCTGGTCTATCGCAGTGCGCTCTATGCGGAGCGGCAGCGGCAGGACCTTTTTAGCCGCGGAGAGTATCCGAAGCGTCCGGAGTCATCCGAGGCCCCCCGATCAGGGACGCTCAACGGAAAGCCCTTCACCTCATTTTCAGACGCCGATCCCCGGCTGGGATCCCGGCTTGAACTCTTTGCCGCAGGCACCTACCTGTTGCTTCCCATTGAGCATGTCGCCTCCGTCAAAATTGAGCCACCTAAGCGGCTGCGCGATCTTCTTTGGACGCCAGCCGCGGTCCGCACTTTACCATCATTCAAAGGTGCAGAACTCGGTGAGGTTCTTCTCCCCGTGCTCTCTCCCTCCTCCTGGCAACATTCGGATGAAGCAGTCCGGTTAGGACGGGCTACGGTTTGGGAGCTGCGCGACGGATACCCTGAGGAAATTCCGTTCGGCCAAAAATGTGGCTGGTGGACGAAGAGGAAATCCCCTTCCTGGAGCTGCGCTCATTGGAGTTTGCCCCTGCCCAGCCGGGAGAATGATGAACCATGGCACTCGCTGAGAGTCTACTAAAAGCCATCGAAGGCGAAAATCCCAGCGGCGCCGATCTTCGCTACGACGACTTATATGCGAAGATCAAGGAAGCCCGGCGCGAAGAGGCTGTTCCGCCCCCGGGAATGTCCGAGAGTGACCGTAAGGTTGCGGACAATCCCCTGGTTATCAAGCTTGCCACGGAGGCTCTCTCCAAAAAGACCAAGGACTTGTGGCTGGCGGTTTGGTTGACGGAAGCCTCGATCAAAACCATCGGCTTCACGGGCCTCTTGGACGGTCTGACTCTTTGCCACGGTTTGGTGGACAAGTTCTGGGACACGCTCTATCCCGAAATTGAAGATGGCGATTCGGAGTTGCGGGCTGCCCCGTTGGAGTTCCTGGCAACAAAGCTCGATCTTCCTCTCAAGAGTGTCCCCCTCTATCAAAAGGTTCAATACGGCCTTACGGACGTGCAAGAGTCTCGGAAATTAGGGTATGAAGCCGATGCCAAGAATGACGAGGCCAAAAAAGCTCGCGCCAAGGCGATTGAGCAGGGCAAGGTGGCCTTGGAGGTGTTGGACAAGAGCTTCGAAGAATCGCCCAAGGCCTTTTACGTCAAATCCGAAAAGGACCTTGACGATAGCCTCAAGGCCCTCACCTCGCTCAAAGAACTTTGCAACGAGAAGTTTGGAGACTCCGCACCTTCCCTCAACAAACTGGAAGGATTGCTGGGAGAGATTCGCCCGGTCGTACACGGATTCTTACAAAAGAAGCGTGAAAAGGAGCCGGATCCTGTAGAAGAGGTTGCGGCTGAAGGGGGTGAAGCAGGAGGTGAGGAAGGAGCACCTGCCCGTGCAGGCGGGCCGGCCGGTCCCAGCGGCATCGTTATACCCATCGGCGATCATGAGCCTGCTGAACGCCGTTCAGCAATCACCGCCGTAACCAGCGCGGCCGCCGCGCTGCGCAAGATCGACCCCTTTAATCCCGCTCCCTATCTGATGATGCGCGGCCTGCGTTGGGGCGAGCTGCGAGCCGCCTTGAGCAAGCAGGATTTAACTTTGCTGGAAGGCCCTCCCTCGGAACTTCGCCGTCACATCAAGCGGCTTGCCATTGAGGGGAAGTGGAACGAATTGTTGGAGGCCACGGAGAACTCGATGTCCCTTCCTTGCAGCCGCGCCTGGCTGGACCTCCAGAAATTCACGGTGGACGCATGCGCGGGATTGGGCAGCGAATATTCCGGCATTGCCATCGCCATTCGCAGCGAATTGAAGACTCTGTTGCGTGACTTTCCGCAAGCGATGGATGCCTGTCTGCTCGATGATACTCCTGCCGCGAATCATGAAACTCGCGCGTGGTTGAACGACCTGATTGCTGAAAAACCCGCCCCTGTCCCTGCTCCTGCTCCTGCCGCGGACGGCGTCCCGGTCCCCGATGGTGCTCCTCCGGCGGAGGGTGCCCCGCCGGTACCAGCTCCGGTCATTGAGGATCACTCTGCTCCCGGCTGGCACCGGAGATTTGTGGACAGCTACGATCTGGCCCTTGAAGCGCTAAAGGCCGGGCAGGCTGAAAAGGCCATTGACACCATGACGCACGAGGTGGAAAGGCAGCTTACCGGAAGGGGAAAGTTCTTCCGCAAGTTGCAGCTTGTCGAAATCTGCGTCGCAGCCGGAAAAGCCCCCATTGCCCAGCCCATGATTGATGAGTTGGCGGCAAGCATCGAAAACAATAAGTTGGAATCGTGGGAAAACCCTAAAACGATTGCCAAAGCCCTGGTGACGATTATGAAGAACAGCGTGCGAATTCAGAACGATCAGGGGGCGAAACAACAGATGTTCCAGAGAGTTGTTCGCCTCGATCCTGTTCAGGCCGTCACCAGTCTTGGAGGCTAATGCCACCTCTTGAGAAGGAAGGCCCTGTAACCTTATCGGTTTTGGATCGGCTCATCGATCAGGAACCGGAACGAAATCTGGAGCCCCCCATGATGAGGGCCCAGTCGCTGCGGGAACTGCG
>JASHSC010000534.1 GCA_030036915.1 Terriglobia bacterium | reverse complement strand
TCGCGGACGTGGAATCACACGGCGGTGGGAGTCAAAATTGGAAAACTGTCCTCAGCCTTCGGTGCATTTCCCTTGCACTACGACGATATGGTCAATCCACTTCTTGACCAGCCGCTGCAATATAACTACCTCTTACTACAGCCCACGCCGGGATCGAACAGCGCCTACGGCTTCTCACCGGTAACGCTTTACGGTCTGCCAGCCGCGGAAATCGATTTCTCGCGAAATCATTTTGATACGCGCTTTCAGCTCACCAACAGCAGCCCCTATAATCCCCGCCAGTTTTTTTCCTCGGACCAACACGCGCAATGGACCGCAGGCGGCGGCTACACCATCGTTCAAGGTCTTCGAGTGGGAATTTCAGCATATCGCGGTCCCTGGCTTTCCGGCTCACGCGCATCCCTCATCCCAGCCGGTTTGACATCTGGAGACTATCCCGCCGGCGCAGTGGGATTTGACGTCGAAGCCGCGCACGGGCACTGGAGTGCAGTGGGCGAGTGGGACAGGTTTGTCTTTGATTTTCCGCATGTGACCAACCCCGCTCCCGTGAAAATGGGATATGCCGAAGTGAAACGCATCATCACGCCGCGCTGGTATTCCGCCGTACGACTCAATTACCAGACCGATGGCTATTCCGTAACGGACGGGGTGACGAGCGCCACGACCGTCTTTCCCAATCGACAGTATTACGAAATAGCAGTAGGGTATCGACCGGATCGATTTCAATTGCTGAAGGTCGGCTACGAGTGGGCCGAGGTTCAAAACGGCGACGTCAATCACGATAACGTTTTCGGCGTTCAGTTCGTCACCTCATTCAATGGCCTCTCCAAAGCATTGAAATAACTACCTCCGCAATGCCGCACCGGCATTGGGGGTTGACGCTTGGGGAGGCGGCAAGTAAATTGATGAGCGCGCCTGCGGTTTCTACCGCCGATGGGATTGACTCACACGGCTTTCTTCCGGGGGAGGATTAGAACGTTATGCAACTGCGACGAGACCCGATCACTCAAAGCTGGGTGATCCAACAAACCGCGGAACATACCTGGGCCGAAAGCGGGATTTGCCCTCTTTGCCCTGGGCACGAATCTCTTTGCCCCCCTAATCTGTATGTCTATCCACTGTCCGCGACAAGCTGGCAAGTCCGCGTGATCCCTCATCGCAATCCCATTTACCAGATTGAGGGGGATTCGGCACGGCAGGCCGAGGGGCTTTATGACATGATGCGCAACCTGGGTGCCCACGAACTGGTAATTGAACATCCCGACCACAGCAAGCAATTATCGGACCTCAGCGACGATCAGGTGATTCAGGCCCTGCGCGCATACGTCGCCCGCATCACAGACCTGAAGAAGGACACTCGTTTTCGTTACGTCACGCTTTTTCGCAACGTCGGGACCGAGGCCGGGCAGGAGTTGGAGCACCCGCATTCGGAAATAACCGCCACGCCGTTTATTCCGCGGCGCAGCGCCTACGAATTGCGCTCAGCACTCACCCATTATGAAAACAAGGAACGCTGCCTTTTCTGCGACATCATCAAGCAGGAATTGGACCAGCAGGCCCGGACCGTGGAATGGAATGAACTCTTCATGTCCTTCTGTCCGTTCGCCTCGCGCGTCCCCTATGAAACCTGGGTCATGCCGATTTACCACCATGCTTCATTTGAAGAGGATGTGACCTCGCCGGAAAAGGAGGTGCAGCTTGCGCGACTGCTCAAATCCACGCTTCGCCGCTTGTCGATGGTGGCCAAGGCGTCGCATCTGGTTCTTCACACCTCGCCCAACGTCAACTCCAGGCCCCACCGGACCGGCACTTGGCGCACCCTCGCCGAGGATTATCACTGGCACCTTGAAATCCTGCCGATTATTCCGGGAAAGTCGAGGTCCTACTCCATCAAGGAAGTCTACTTCAATTCGCTTCCCACACCTGAAATGGCGGCGAAGGAATTACGCGACGGCGCAAGCGGGCAAAAATAAAGAGTCGTGGTTTTGAAGAAGATTGGGGCGATGAACCGTGTGTGGAGGGGATGCGCCGTCAGCGAATATACTCAACGCCGTAGAACCAGCCCGATGGACCTTCGCCCGTCCATACAATTCTCGACTTAGTTTCCACGGGAGCCTGCCCCTGCGCGTAGGGCAGTGTGATAAAGATTTCGTCGCCGGGGGAAAATCGCTGACTGCTAATGAAGCAGAGCCCCGCCTTCGAAACATCGCGCGTTTGGGCTATGTCCACCACACCCCAAGCATTGCGCACGCGCAATTGCATGGTCAAGCGCAGCCGGCGCGTTCGGCGGGATTCGCGCACGCCCTTGGCGGGACCTTTCGTGTACCTCACTACCATTTCCGGCGAAACGGTTTGCTCGCTGGGCTTCCAGCGCGTGGTTTCGTTGCATCGGTCGCAATGGCGGGAAATCAGGCCGGTGGCCAGCAGAACCTCATATTCGATGCTCGAAAGCGCGCTCTGGGCCGCGGTCTTACAAGCTGCACATTCCACCACCGCCTTGGGCTGCGAGCTATCGTCGTTCGGGGCGAACTCCATGCCCCAGATGCCGCTCTTGGCATCAAGGGCTTCCACGCCCCACTCGCGGCGGCTGCCGAACACCTGTTGGAAGGCGCCGACCACTCGAAATTCCTCCTCAATGCCATTCTCGAGGTTCTTCACCAGCACAATATCATCCGGTAAAAGCGAGTGCGTCAGGCTGATACGTGCACCCTGTTGATTGAAGCTCACGGTTATGGTCTCTTCCGCAAAGGAGATACCCGAGGCGTCGTTGCCGATCACCTGAATGCGCTTGGGCGCGAGAATCCGCTCCGTGCGGCGTCTCCCCAAAAGGCTCATGGGATTACGATGTTGAGAGGGTGGCAATTGAGAACTCACAGATTAAGCTCCCGCCGCCGGGCCGGAACGCTTCTTCCCCTTCGCCTCAGTCTTGGAAGGTTCTTGAATTGCCCCGATGGCGGTCGAGTGGGGCTGGCTCAGCAAAGCCATGGCTGCGGCCTCGGTCTCGGCGATCGTAAAGAACTGCGTCAAATTTACGTCATCCAGAATTTTCTGGACGTGGCGGTTCAAACTTGAAAGAACAATTCGCGCCCCGGCGTTCTGCACAGTCACTCGGGCGCCGGCAAGAAATCCCAGACCGGTGGAGTCGATGTAGGGGACATCAGCGAAATGAACAACCAATTTCTTGGTTCCGGCATCCATCAAGTCCTTCACCTTCTGCCGAAGATAAGGCCCGTCACTGCCCGCCAGGAATCTGCCGCTCAGGCTTAGGATTGCCACGTCGTCTTTGAAGCGCACCGCAATTCTCACAATTTCACCTCGTCGCTGCCACTTGCCTGATTTCCGCACGAATGCGTCTTATGGGGTATTGGACGCACAAAAGTGAACGATGGATTCCTTGCCGAAGCTCAAAAATGGACTCCGCTTGGAATGCTACGGGAGGGGCGAAACCCTGTCAAGTGAGACACCGCAGAAACTTCACAGATGCTTACTCCGGGGAGAAATCCACGCCTTCCTTTCCGAACCAATCGAATTCAGCAATTGCATCTCCGAATTGCCATCGCCGCGGAGTCATGGTCTCCATCCAATCGACCGCTTGGGCCTCAGGCTGGATGCGGGACGCGACGCTCAACGCCTCCTTCAGCAGGGCTTTTTCCTCCGTGGTCGCCGTCGCGGGATCAGCAGAGATGAAGAGCACTGTTCCGCTGCGAGCCACGACGTTCAGCCATTGACGCGAGAGTTCCAGCGAGACCGATTTCGAAAACGCCGCGCAATCCGGATCAGCGAGAAAAAATCTGCGATGCTGCGGCAAGCGGAAACTCAGCGTGTTAACGCCCATCTTGCGCGTCCGGTTCCAGTTGGGCCCGCTCGTATCGTCGCCGATGCGCTGCAATTCAAAAATGCCGGCACCCAAATGGCCCACCGTGTTGCACCCCAGCAGAACGGCGTCCCCCACGCCCTCGCGAAGGGTGCGATAGAATTGCAGCACAATCTCCGCAGTGGTCTTGGTGCGATCCGCAAAGTGCCAGCCCGGAGACGTCAATTCCTCTCCCATGCTGAATCCCCAGCGGCCCAGGATGTCAAACGTGGAATAGTCGTGCTTCACCAGTTCGTATCCCCACGCTGTCACACGGCGCAATCCCTCTCGAAGATAATCAAGGGCTTCGGGAATACTCGGATCGATGATCACCGGCTCATCCGCCGATCGCGCGTTTTCGTCGCGCGTAAGTTTCCATTCTTTCGCACGCGGGTCCACGGAAATGAGCGGCCGCACCCAGATTCCCGCGCGCACGCCGCGCTTTTTCATCTGCGCAGGGAGGTCCGGCACTTCCGGGAATCGCAGATTGTCTTCTGTCCACGGTCCCGCAGCCCCGCGCGCCTTCCCCCAACCTTCATCGATGACCATGTAGGGAAGATTAGTGGCCGCGGGTGATAATTCCGCCAGTTGCTCAACGTCACGCAGCACATTTTCCGCCGACATGTTCTTGCCGTAGAGGTAATACCAATTGTTGGAGCCGTAGACGGGCTTTTCGGGCAATCGCGGGCGCTCGCAGAGGACACTGCACAATTCGCATGACGCGCGGAAGGGCGATGTTTCCGGAAGACCGCGGAGCGCTACCACCTCAGCCGCCGCGAGGCGCCGATCACCCAATTGCACACCGCTGCCGCCGTTGCGAACGTCCAGCCAGAGCGAAATGCCATCCGCATCCACCTGCCAGAAGCAAAATGCGGCCGCACCCGTCTTCACTCCATAGCCGTGAGTTCCCTGCTCCGTCGCCGCCAGGAAATACCACGGCATGACGCGGTCTGCCGCGAAGCCGCGCCACTCCAGGTCACCATAGGAGCGCTCCCAATGATCGCCGAGAAATCTCGAACCTTCCGGCAAACGTCCCCACCAACGCAAATGCAATCGCTCAAGCGGGCTACGTGGCGAAGCGACAGAAATCGCCAGAGTCTTACGCCCTTGCTTTTCCTCGACATCGATTTCCACATCTCCTGATTGCCAGCGTTGTGCGGAGGCGGTCAGGGAAATTCTCCCGACGCCTTCCACATACGCCGCCGCGAAATCGGGTGGGCGAATAATGTCAACGAAGGTGCTTTTGGATTGCGCCTTTGAGGATTTCGGGGAGCCTGCGGCAGCCGCCGCTGCTATTCCCGTAGCAAGAAATTCTCTGCGTGATTTACCCATCCCTCGGTTAAGACAAATGCTCCTCAATGCGATTGACAACCGTCTTCAACGCCTTGATGCGCCCCCACCATTTCCAATTCCCTTCCACGATGGTCCATGGAGCGTATTCGGTGTCCGTCTTCTCGAACATATCCTCGAGAGCTTCAATGTAAGCGTCCCACTTTTCGCGGTTGCGCCAGTCTTCTTCCGTCAGTTTCCAGTTCTTCCAGGGGTCCTTTTCACGCTTCTTGAAGCGGTCCAATTGTTCCTTCTTGGAGATGTGTATCCAGAATTTAACGAGGATCATTCCGTCATCGATAATGGTCTTCTCAAAATCATTGATCTCACCGTAGGCACGCTGCCACTCCTCCTTCTTGGCGAACTTCTCCACGCGCTCCACCAGCACGCGCCCGTACCAGGTGCGATCAAATATGCCGATCCGCTCGCGCGGGGGCAGACGCAGCCAGAATCGACGCAACCAGTGATGGGCCTTCTCCCCGGGTGTTGGCGCGCCGATGGGATGCACTTCGTATCCGCGAGGATCAATCGACTCCGTTATACGCTTGATGTTCCCGCCCTTGCCCGCCGCGTCGCAGCCTTCGTAAGCGATGGCGACAGCAATTCCCTTTTCCACAATTTTGCGCTGCAACTTCAGGAGTTTGAACTGATATTCCTCCAGCAACTCCTCGTACTCTCCCTTCGATTCGAGTTTCTTGTCGAGATCGAGTTTGTCGAGGTACCCCATGGATCAACCTCCTGATCGCCCGCACAATTTTCGTCCCGCAGCGCAAACCTGCATCCATCGGCGGCCCCACCGCCGGCTTCGAGATGATGCGGACTACCAGTGCGAATGTATTCCACCAACTGGGCGCGGATTCTACCAGAACCTCGCGCCACGCCGCAAAAGATTTTCGGAAATTCGGTTCAAGGAGAGAGCCGGGGCGCGGACTTTGTTTCCACGCCCCCGGTTGAGCATTGAACTGATTGAGGGTCGCTTCGAAAGGGCGGCAGCTTAATGCGCCGGCTCGGGCTTAACCCCCGCTTTCGCTCGCTGATCGCGCAAGACTGCCTTTCGGCTCAAGCGCACCTTGTTGCCTTCCACGGATATGACCTTCACCAGAATCTGGTCGCCCACTTTGAACTCGTCGCGAATATCCCGGATGCGGTGTTCGGCCACTTCGCTGATGTGCAGCAAGCCGTCCGTGCCCGGGAAGATCTCCACGAAAGCGCCGAAATCGGCCAGGCGCACAACTTTTCCAAGGTAGGTTTTGCCAATCTCGGCTTCCGCCAGCAGGTCGCGGATCATCTTGAGCGCCTTGGAAGCGGAAGGCTCATCCGTGGCGGCCACGTTCACGGAGCCGTCATCTTCAACGTCAATTTTTACGCCCGTCTGGTCAATGATGCCGCGAAT